>ANAW01000009.1:0-136339 GCA_000340945.1 Nocardiopsis synnemataformans DSM 44143
CCCCGGCCACTACCAACAGGCCCGCGCCGCCGTCCGCGATTACCTGCACCAGATGACCGTTCAGCGGCTGGAGGCCGCACACCAGCGAATCGACCGCGGTGACCTCACCTCTTTCACCGAGTACGACCTCGTCAGCGGCCTCACCGGGGTGGGGGTGGCGGTGTGGGCCATCGACCCAAGTTCCTCACTGCTGGAGCGCGTGCTGTCCTACCTGGTCCGCCTCACCAGACCGGTGCGTCACCAGGGCCATTCCTACCCCGGTTGGTGGGTGCACCACGACCCGTGGGGCCGCCTCAACCCCGACTTCCCCCACGGTCACGCCAACACCGGCATGGCTCACGGTCTCGGCGGGATCTTGAGCTTGCTCGCACTCACCTACCGCAGCGGCCGCACCGTGCCCGCACACCGGGAAGCGATGGAAACCCTGTGCGCAGCACTGGACGACAACCAGCGCCGCGACGAGACAGGCACCTGGTGGCCCCGGTGGCTCACCAGCCACAGCTCGCGCGCAGACGTTCGGCCCAGCCCACCCTCCTGGTGCTACGGAACTCCGGGATTGGCACGCGCCCAACACTTGGCCGCTCTGGCCTTGGCCGACGAGGTTCGACGTCGGGCGGTGGAAGACACCTTCGTGCGGGCCGTGACCAACCCGACCGCCCTGGGAAAGGTCAGTGACGCCTCGCTGTGCCACGGCTGGGCCGGGCTGGTGAACCTCGCCCACGCCGTCGCCGCTGATAGCCGCACCCCACAGCGGTTCGCCTCGCTGATCGAGGATCTACGCACACGCTTGACCGGCGAGATGGAGCAGCTGCTCGAACCCGGGCTTCTGGAAGGCCACGCTGGCACGCACCTGGCTCTGAAAGACACCTACATCACCGGCTGGTCCCGCGCCCTGCTGCTCACCTGACACGGCCTCGCCCCATGGACCGGAGCACACCCCAGAGCGTGTGCTTGAGGGACGATTCACGCCAACGCGTGCACCACTCGCGCGATGCGGGGCCAACCAGGTGTTCTGCCACTGGGAGCGGGTACCAGCCAGCACCGGTGACCTCGGACTCCTGGATGTGTCCGATCTCAGCGTGGGCGGTCGTGAAGGCGTATCCGAAGTCGAGGTGGTAGTGCTCTGGCTCGTCCTTGTCGGGTCGTGCCGGGACCTGGCCGTACTCGACGTAGACGGGAGGCTGCGCCAGGGAGGAGACCGCGTCGGCTTCCACTCCGGTCTCTTCCACCAGCTCGCGCATGGCCGCCTCAACCGGCCATGGCGAAGAGCTGACCGTGCGGCCGGTGCGCGAGGACCCGCAAAGACCCGGCGCGGTTCGCGAGGGCGTGGGCGTCCTTGATCGTGAGCGCGAAGGGCTTTTCCTTCCACACCGCCACCCCGGCGTCCAACAGGCGCAGTGTCGTGGACTGGTGGAGATCGTGCGGGCAGGCCACCAAAGCAATGTCGTAGGTCTGGAAGCCCAGCGCCTCGTCCAGGGACTCATATGCCGGGACCGGTTCGGGCTCACCGTCAGCGCGCAAGGACAACGGGTGTGGCTTGACGACCCCACCCGCCCCGCGTCGGCTCCGAGGTGACCGTGCCCCGTTCCGTAGCAGTGGCGTAGGTTCGTTACATGGAGAACAGCCGGGATGACGATGGCCGCTGGATTGTGCATGGCGAACGCACTCTCTACAGCTCCCCCTGGGTTCGGCTCGGCAAAGCGGACATCAGCACTCCTTCGGGAGAACGCTTCGAACACCACACGATCCATCTGCCCTCAGCGGTGGTGATCGCCATCCTGGACCAGGACGAGAAGCATGTGTTGATGGGTTACCGGCACCGGTTCGTCCCTGACGTGTGGGGGTGGGAGCTGCCCGGGGGCATCGTCGATACTGATGAACTCCCAGAACACACCGCTGCCCGGGAGGCGCTGGAGGAGACTGGCTACCGGGTTGCTTCAGTGGAACATGTGATCACGTTCGAGCCAATGATCGGCATGGCCCGTAGCCCTCACCATGTGTTCATCGGTCGAGGTGCCGCGCTGGTCGCTTCCCCAACAGAAACTGACGAGGGTTCCTACCAGTGGGTTGCCCTGTCGCGTGTTCCTGAACTGCTTCGTCAGGGACAGGTCCTCAGCTCAGGTAGTGTCGTCGGCCTCATGCATTTACTCGCGGTCTGTGACCATTAGGCGCTGAAGGCGCCTGATCTGCCGTGCAGAACCGGACCTGTGAGAGAGCTCCAGCGCGCGCTCCGTCTCCAGCTTCGCTTGCACTTCCTCTCCTCGGGTGGAGTACGCCCAAGCCAGGTCTGTGCGCAGGCTCGCCTCAGCGCGGCCCAGCTCCAAGGGAGCGATACCCTCCAACGCGCTCTGCAGATCGACGATCGCCTCCGCATCCCCGAGACGGGCCAGACAGTTCCCCCGCCACCGCAGCAGATGAGCAGTGTCGAGCATCAGGAACGGCAACTCGGAATCGTCCGGGTCCTGGGGCAGCAAGGCGAAGGCGCGGTCCATCGACGTACGAGTGGCGTCCCCATCGCCTACTGTGGCGTGCACTTCAGCGGAGACCGCTGACAACCATGCACGCAGCAGCGCGGGAACCTTGCTGTTTGCGTCGAGCCGTGTTCCGGTCAGAACCGACAGGGCTTCGCGCTCGCGACCGCTGTCCAGGAGGGTGTACACCTGTTCTGCACTCACGTGGGTGAGGATGACGATGTCCTCGCTCTCACGCGCGGCAGCCTTGGCGAGCTCGTAGTACTTCCATGCCGCTTGTGCTCGGCCTGAGTCCAGTGCCTGCCATGCTGTCAGGGACGCTGCTTCGGCCAGAGCTCTGGCCAGACCTCGGCGCAGTGGACCAGGAAGAGCCTGGTGGAGCAATTCGTGCATTTGCTGCACATGGGCCTGGCTCTGGGCGAACAGGTAACGTGCCCCTAATTTGCGGTCGATCATCCGTAGGTTCTGAGTCTGCTGCTCGAAGATTTCGATGAGGCCTCGGTCGATGGACGCTATCTCCAATCGATCATCAACCTCGCTTGCCAGTGGCATGACCTGCGGCATCTTCGCCGAAGCGGCAGTACGTGCGCTGGTTAGCGCAGGAGGGCGGATTGTGTTCGCTCCCAACCCGGCAAGGGCCTGACGTTCTTTGCGTTGGTCCTTGATCGGTATGCCGTTAGATGCTCGGGATATGGTGGCTTGAGAGAGCCCGGTCATGTTGGCGAGTGCGGTTTGTGAAAGCTTTGTGTCCGGATGGTGCCGCAGATTCCGGATGACCGCTGCTGCATCTCCAGCCAGCACGGCAGCGGCGATCTCGGGAACTTCCCATACCCGATCGGGGATGCAACGGCAGCGCCGAGAACCCGCATGATCCTCACGTGAACCTCTGCAGTGTCCACAGTACGTCGTCGGCGCCTCCACGAATCTCCTTCTCCAGCCGGACCGCAGTCCCGGTACATTACCCCAATCCCACCCAAAGGCCACCAAAATCTCCCGAGGGCTCTCCCCGCCCCGAGCGGGCTTTTATCCTGCCCTTGATGAAAGCAGGTGAAGACCGTGAAGACGTGTAGAAACTGTGGACGCGAGCGGACCAGGGAAAGCAGATCTCGATCGCGTTGCGACTGCATACCGGATGGCTTCTGGGAGTTTCCAGCAGTAATTTCTGCGGTACGCGACCTCGACGCTGCTGAGGTGATCCGTCTCCTCCATGCGCAGAAGCCACAGCTCACACGCGAGGCCTTGGCCGAGATGACCTTGGTGAGCTCGGCGACCATCAGCCGGATCTTGTCCGGCGCTCCTCTCACACGCATGCGCCCCTCCCGCCGGGCACTGCAGGAGTTGGGCGCTCCGCAGAGCAACGAGGTCTCTGCCCCTGACAGTGGTCTGGCTGACCGGGTATCACATCTGCTGGCCCGGCCGGAAAGAGTGGACGCGGGTGCTGTGGACGCGCTGGCCTCCTTGTTGGCGGCGCAGCGGCGCTTGGATGACGAAGTGGGCGCCGAGGCCACACTGCCGTTGGGCAGAGCCCACGCCCAGACAGCCAGTGTGGCCGCGGATCGCGCTCGCGGCCCCCACGCCCACACCATGAGGTTGGTGGCAGCCGAGTGGCACCAGTTCGACGGTTGGCTCCATGCCTCCACCGGCCGGCTCGACCAGGCCGAGGTGATTCTGCGCCGCTCGGAAGGGTTGGCCCAGGAGCTACAGGACGGCCCCCTGGTCGCTCAGGCCAGGAACTTCCTCGCCTACATCGCTCGCCGCCGAGGCGACGCCGTGGGGATCACCACGGGATTCTTGCACGCGTTCCACACCCCCGGAGCGCATCCGGCCCAACGGGTGGGAGATGCTATCCAGGCCGCTCACGGGTATGCGCTCCTGGGCGAGGTCGACCAGGCACAACGATTGTTGGACCAGGCCGCTCATATGGCCGACCAGGCCGCTGCTTTGCCGCCCCCGCCGACCGCATACTGGCTCGACGCGAACTTTCACCGCCTGAACCTGGGTTTGGCCCACACCGGTCTGGGCAACGAGGATGTGGCCTGTGACCTCCTCGCCTCCGGGCTCGCCGGGTTGCCCGTCGAGCAGCAGGGGGCCGATTGGACCCGTGAATACCGAGACGCGTTGGAAAGGCTGCGCTGTTGAGCAGGGACGAAGACGACGCCGTCTTTCGCGAGTGCGGCAACTGCACGTTGGTGGCCGGTGTGTCCTGCCGGTGCATCCCCCCGTTGCTGCGGCAGGATCCCCGGTTCCTGCGCGGTGTGCACGAAGGAGATCTCACGGCCCTGGTTCGGCTTTTGCGTGCCAACACCACCTTGACGCAGACCGCACTCGGCAAGATCTTGCGTCTGCCCCAGGGCACGATCTCGCGGATCGAGTCGGGCAAGCTGGTCGTGGAGGACCGTCACAAGGTCAAGCGCGCCTTGGCGGGTCTGGGCGCGACAACGGCACCCCTGGAACCCCCGTCCCCGGCGTTGCCCTCGACTCGCGGGGGGCGGTCCCATCTGGAGGATTTCGGTTGGAGCGATGAGGACGCCATGGCAGCATTGAGCCAGGTCCTGGGAGACGGACCGACCCGACGCACCGTGCTGGCTCTGGCCGGGTCGGCTGTGGCATCCCAGGTCATGGGGTGGGCTCTGGCCGATCCCTTGGCTGCTCACCGCGCGAGCGAGGGAGGCCCGGTGTCGGATGAGCTCTGCGAACGGTTGGCGGAGTCCGTCGATGCCCTGCGTATGGCCGACGCCCAGAACGGGGCCAGTGCGGCGCTGCGCGGCACGGCCCAACCCCAGCTGCTCTTCTTGCACCAGCTGCTCAAGTCCGGCAACACCACCGGCCACTACCGGCGTCTGCTGGGCATCACCGCGGACCNCCCCCCGGCCACTACCGGCGTCTGCTGGGCATCACCGCGGACCTGACTGGGCTGCTGGGGTGGATGGCCGTGGACGCGGGAGAAGCTCACGCCACGTCGTTGCTCGTAGCCGGGTTGCGCGCCGCTCACTCCGCTGCCGACCCGGTGCTCGGCGCGGGCATCGTCTCCTACATGGCCGTGCACGCCTACAGCCACGGTCACGGGCGCGAGGCCGCCCTGATGGCTTCCACGGCCCTGCACCGTGTGCAGGGCATCGCCAGCCCGCGGGTGGAGTGTTTGCTGTGGATCCGCCAAGCCCGAGGGCACGCGGCAGCGGGGGAAGAGCACAAGGCCCGGCTGGCGCTGGACCAGGCGCGCGCAACCTTCGAGCGAGGATCCCGAGAGGACGATCCGCGCTGGCTGTACTGGATCGACGAAGGGGAGCTCGCCTGCCAGAGCGGCACGGTGTTGTTGGAGACCGGTCATCCCGATGAGGCGATCGGCTACCTCGATCGAGCGCTGGAGGGCTACCACCCCGCCCTGGTGCGCGATCAGGCCAGTTCCCAGATCCGGGCGGCCAAGGCCCTGGGGCGCATGGGCGAGATCGACGCGGCCAGCCAGCGAGCGCATGCGGCGCTGGACCTGGTGGAAGGGCTGGCGTCCCGGCGCACCAACGACCAAGTCCGTGACCTGGTGCACGGGGACTTGGCCCCCTACAGCAAGCACTCCGCCGTGACCGAACTCGTGGACCGTTCCCAGGCGTTGATTGGAGCCCAAGCGTGAACCCCCCTGTGCTGGTGCTGTGGGACATCGACCGCACCCTGGTGTATGTGGGCGAAACCGACCGGCTGATCTACCGTGAACTCGTAGCCGACCTGTTGGGACGCCCCGCCGAGCACCTGCCCGCCAAGGGCACCGGCCGCACCGTGCCTCTGGCCGTGCGTGAGCTCCTGCAGCGCAACGGCGCCCCGGCCGCCGACCTGGACGCCCTGGTGGCCCGGGCCGTGGACGAACTACCGAACCGTCTCAACGAGCACCGCGATCACATGCTCAGCCGCGGGGTCCTGCTCCCCGGCGCGGAGAAGGCTCTGCGCGCTGTCCACGACCAGCCCGGCCTAGTCCCGACCGTGGTGACCGGGAACCTGCGGCCCAGCGCCGAGGTCAAACTCCGCGCGTTTGGCCTGGACGGGCATCTGGACACGACGATCGGCGGCTACTCCAGTGACGACCCCCATCGGCCCGCGCTGGTCGCGCTCGCCCAACGACGAGCCCACACCACCCACGGCCAGGTGTTCACCCGCTCCAACACCGTCATCATCGGTGACTCCTTGGAAGACGTCACCACAGGGGTGCAAGGCGGGGCCCAGGTGATCGGGGTGGCCTCCGGAACGACCTCGGCGAAGGAGTTGCGCGCCGCGGGTGCCGATCATGTCCTAGACGACCTGACAAACCCCACAGCGCTCCTTGACGCCATCACCGCCCTCACTTCCCCCACGGGCGAGAACCATGCCTGATCACCACATGTGAATCGAACAATGATTCCCACATTCGAGCGCTACGTATAATACGAATATCGTGAATATACGCCCGTGGATGGAATGAATACCGGCGCGTTGTCATAGTGACCGCATGGCACCACCACAGACAACGGATTCCCCTGCGGTCCCAGATTTGCTTACTCAGTTCGTGGCCATGACCCCGGGCATCGACAACGCCCTGGTGTTCACCCGCGACAGTCTCATCCACGCGTACTCCGCTGGCATGAGCCAGGTCGAGGCCGAGCAGTGGGCTTCCCTGACCGGTGCGATGTTCATCATGACCACCAGCTGGGCGAAGACGAACAAGCGCGGTACCTGCGAGCACATCGTCCACCGCGACGCGACAAGCAGCATCCTCATCATGCGAGCCACACCCGCCACGGGGCTCACCCTGATCCTCGCACCGGGAGCCGGTCTCAAGGAGTGCGCCCTGGCCGGGGAGCTGTTCCTCCTCGACCTGTCCCCCCACCTTCCTCAGGTGCTGTCCGACAAGGTCGGGGGACGGCTGTTGCTGGGAGCCCGTCGATGACCGCGCCCGTGGTGTCCTTCCGCGACCTCAACCGCACCCACCGTCCGCCCATCCAGTGCCCGCGCCTGCGGATCCTGCCCCACACCCTGGTGGCGCCCGCTCTCCACTCCTTGTACAGCCCTTCGCGTGCCGACGGCTTGGCCGCGCAGCTGTTCACGCTCGTCTGGGCCGCTGATGAGCCCCTGTCGGTCGCCGAGCTCGCAGCCCAAGCGCAGGTGCCGGTTCCCATCGCCATGGTGGTGGTGACCGACCTGATCCAGGAACACCGGTTGGTGCCCTGCACGCCGGTGGTGGCCGATAGCGGGCTCGGCGCCTTGGAGCGGGTGCGAGAACACCTCAGCGGCCGGTACCGGACGGTCGAGACCGCGCACCTGCTGGTGGCCTCGCCCTATAGCGAGCCCGCCCCGCAGATGCAGGCCTTCCTGGGCCATGTGGGGCCCGTTCGCCCGCATGAGGCGGGCAACCATGCGGTGGTGCACGCCCGCAGGCGCCTGACCGACGACCTGCAACTGGCCGTGACCGGGGTGCACGGAACCGCCCCGCTGCGCACCCTGTGGCCCGACGTCAGCCGTCACGCCACCGCGGCCTTGCTCGTGGTGACCGACCAGGGCCTGAGCGCCGGACGAGAGAGCGCGGCTCTCATCAGCGAACACCCCGAGGTTCCGCTCATGGTCGTGGTGCACCTGACCGGCGACGAAGACCTCGACGCCCCGCAGGTGAGCAGCGCCCTCGACCTCACGGACGAGGTTCCCGTGGTCATGGTCGACGCCACCGACTCCACCTCCCTTGCCACCGTGGTCTCGGACCTGTGCCACCACATCCCCGCTGCCCGCACGAAGGGGGCCCAATGACGCGCATCATGATCGCCGGTGCCGGACACGCTGGCCTGGGGGTAGCCACTGGTCTGGTCAACTCCGGCGCCGAAGTGAACGTGGACCTGTTCACGATCCACACCACCGAGGAACTCCTGCGTGCCCCACGGCTCACGCAGATGACCTTCCCCACCGTCTACGAGCTGGAGAAGCAGGCGGGACTGGACTTTTGGAGCGGTGCCAGCCCGGTCTTTCGCGACATCTCCTTCTCCGTCACCGAGGGCGTCGGGCCGGTTCAATCCTTCATCGGCCGCCAGCACGGACTGGGCACGGGCATCGACCACGGTGCCAAGACCGCGGCGTGGTTGCAAAAGGTCGAGCAGGACGACCAGTCCAACCCGCACGGGGCGCGCATCCGCGTCCAGACGGTCCAGGAGCCAGGGTTGCGCTGGTTCGCCACCAGCGGCATGTACGACCTGGTCATCGTCGCCACCGGCGACTCCGACCCCCACCTGTCGACGTTGTTCCCGCAGGTGTCCACGCCCTCGCCCAGCCGTGTGGTCGTGCAAGCGCACTTCGAGGGTGCGCCCCCCGGCCCCGACGTTCAGGTCTTCACCACCCCGGTCGGGGAGATCTTCTGCTACCCGGTGCTGGCCGCCTACTGGGAGCCCTTGGTCCGCGGCCAGGCCGAAGGACCCCCTCCTGAGCTGTTCGCCGGCACCGCGGTGCAGGTCTACGCCCGCGCTGGTGGACCGATGGATCCCACAACCGTGATCGACCCCGCCACGGGCCGGAGCGCGATCACCTACAGTGCCCGCCCCGAGATGCGGCTCGCGGCCTGGCAGCACGCTCACGCCAGCCTGGCCACGTACGCACCCGAGCTCGCGCACTGGTGCTCCGGTGCCTCCCTCGTGGACCAGTCACTGCTGATGCGCACGGTCACACCCAAGGTCCGCCAACCCGTCACCCACATCGACGGCGTCCCGGTCCTGGGCATCGGTGACGCGGTGCTGACGGTGGACCCGACCTCCGGGCAAGGTGCGAACGCCTCCACTCGTGTCGCCGCCACCGTCACCAACAAGATCCTCCAGCGACTGGACGACGGCGGCACGCTCGCAGACACCGAGTTCCTGACCGACGCCTACCAGGCCTACTGGACCCAGCACGGGCAGTACACCAGCCTGTTCTCCCAGCTCGTCACCGACTTCTGGAGCGGTACGCTCCCGCCCCACATGGGCGAGAGGTTCGGCCGCAACTTCGCCGACCAGGCGCAGGCCGACCGCATGGTCGTGGGCTGGGACGACCCCTCCACCCTGGGGTGGCTGCTCAACCCCTAACCCCCGCCATCACCCTTTTCCATCCCTAGAGCGGCCGAGCCGCCGATTTGAGGTACCCCCATGCCCAAAACACCCCCCGCCACCACCAACGAGGCCAACCCCAGCGTCTACAACCGCCTGGTCATGGTCGTCGTCTACACCGTCTGGGTCCACTGGATCAGCCACCCCCTGGCCTGGGGGATCTCCAACCGGTGGATCCGCCACGCCTACCGCTGGGCTGGACCGGTGCACCTGACCATCGGCCCCGGCAACGGCCGCTTCCTGCGCCACCTGCCCAAGCGGGTGCGGGTGCTGCACCTGATGGACCTCAACCCGCAGTGCCTGGCCATGGGGGCGCGCGTGGCCCGCCGTCGCAGCCGGACCCTGCACGCCCACTTGCAGGACCTGCTCGCGCAGTGGAAGGACCTGCCCGACAACAGCGTGAACAGCATCGACATCATGATGGTGCTGCACTGCCTGCGCGGGGCGTCCTTCGCCGTCAAGGCCGCGTTCATCGCCGAGGCCCATCGTGTGCTTGAGGACGGCGGGGTCCTGTTCGGCGCCACCATCGTCGCCTCCGGCACCGGGGTGCGGGTCAACCGCTTCGCCCGCCTGCTCATGGGCGTCTACAACAAGGGTCGCAACCCCCTCTTCTGCAACCTCGGGGACACCTCCGACGCGGTGGAACAGGCGCTGCGGGCCCACTTCCCCGACGTGGACTTCCAGGTGCAGGGCTGCACCGCGACCTTCGTGGCGGTGAAGCGATGAACGCCCCCACACACCCCGAGATGCCCGAGTCGGCGGTGGCCGTGGTCGGCATGTCCTGCCGCCTGCCCGGCCACATCCGCTCCCCGCACCAGTTCTGGGACGCGCTGCTCGATGGTCGGGACCTGGTCACCGACCACACCGAAGACCACCCGCGCGCCGACATCCTGCCCGCGGCCGTCCTCACCGACGACGAGCAGGGCTTCGACGCCGCCCACTTCGGCCTCTCCCCCACCGAGGTCGCGGCGATGGACCCCCAGCAGAAGATGCTGCTGGAGCTGGTAGATGAGGCCTTCCAGGACGCCGGCATGGCCCTGGCCGACTGGCGCGGGAAGCGGGTGGGGTTGTGGGTGGGCTCCTCCTGCCTCGATCAGGCCCTGCTGCGGCTGGGCCCCGGCCAGGGCGGCACCATGGTCGACACCGCCGGCGCCCTGCCCTCCATGCTCGCCAACCGCCTCTCCCGCCACCCCCACTTCGACTGGACGGGCCCGTCCGAGGTCATCGACACCGCCTGCTCGGCGTCGCTGGTCGCCGCGCACCGCGCCCGTCAGGCGCTGGTGTGCGGCGAGGTGGACCTGGCTGTGGTCGCCACCGCCAACACGCTGCGCCTGGACACCCACACGCGGATGTTCGCCCGCTCCGGGGTGCTCTCCAACGACGGGCGCGTGCACCCCTTCGACCGGCGCGGCACGGGGTTCGTGCGCGGTGAGGGCGCCGGGGCGGTGGTGCTGCAGCGAGCCGCCGACACCTTCGCCACCGGGACGCGCCCGCGCGCGCTGGTGGTGGGCAGCCTGACCAACTGCGATGGTGCCGGGTCTCCGATCGGCACCCCTAACGTCGCCGGGCAGGTGGATCTGCTCACCCGCGCCTGGGCCCAGGCCGGGCTGGACCCACGAGACGTGGACTACGTCGAGCCCCACGCCACCGGCACCGCGGTCGGCGACGCGGCCGAGTCCCGCGCTCTGGGCAAGGTGCTGGGCCGGGCCCGTGATGAGGACGATCCGCTGCTGGTGGGCGCGGTCAAGCCGAACGTAGGCCACCTGGAGGGCGGTGCGGGCCTCATCGCGCTGATCAAGGTCGTCCTGTGTTTGGAACACCAGGTCATCCCACCCGTCATCCACCACACCACCCCGCTGCCGGTACTGCGCCGGATGGGAGTGGCCGTGCCCACCACCGCCCGCCCCTGGCCCCGCCGCGGGCACACCCCGACCGCGGGGGTGTCGGCGTTCGGGTTCGGCGGCACCAACGCCCACCTCATCCTCCAGCAGGCACCCGCTTCCGGCGCTGACACCGAGCACACCGGCGGGGCCGACCACTCACACGTCGTACCGATCTCGGCCAGCAGCCCCGCGGCGCTGCGCCAGACCGCGGCCACCTGGTCGGCGGCCGTGCAGGACGAGGTGGCGGTGCGGGAGGTAGCGGCCACCGCCGCGCACCGGCGCGACCACCACACCGGGGCGCGCGCGGCCGTGGTCGCCTCCATCCCGCCCCTGGTGCGCTCCGGACTGGACGCCTTGGCCCAGGGCCGCACCCACCTGTCCCTGGCCGGACCCCGCCGTCCCGTCCACAAGCCGTTGGTGGTGTTCGTCTACCCCGGCCACGGCGCCCACCCCAGCACCCCGGCCGGCCCCCACGGCATGAGGGCGGAGCCGGTGTTCACCGACGCTCTGCTGCAGGCGCGCACGGCCCTGCTCGTCGAGCGGCTGGAGATCGATCCCGCACCCGGACTGGCACGCGTGCAGCCCTCCCAGTGGGCATGGCAGGTGGCCGCCACCGCCCTGCTGGGGTCGTGGGGCATCACCCCGGACGTGGTGGTGGGCCACTCCCTGGGTGAGATCGCCGCCGCCCACACCGCCGGGGTGCTGAGCCTGCAGGACGCCGCCCTGGTGGTGGCCCAGCGCAGCCGCCTCCTGGAACAGACCACTGAGCACGGGGAGCTCTTGGCCACCTCGTTGGACCCGGTGCGAGCGCACGAGCTGGTGCGGTCCTGGCCCCGGCTGGCGGTGGCCTCGATCAACGCGTCCCACGCCACCGTGTTGTCCGGTCCGGTCCCCGACCTGGCCGCGGTCAACGACCACCTCACCGCACAGGGGGTGTGGACGCGGCGCATCGCCGACGCCCCGCCCGCACACAGCCCTCTGGTGGCCGAGCAAGCCCAGCAGCTGCCCGACCTGATCAAGACCATCCGGGCGCGCCCGGCCAGGACGACGCTGTGGTCCACCGCCACCTCCGCCCGCGTGCAGGGACCGGAGATGGACGCCGCCTACTGGGGACGCCAACTGCGCTCCCCGGTGCTGCTGCACCAGGTCATGCGCCACCTGGCCGAACAGGAGCGGCCCATCGTCGTGGTCGAGATCGGCGCCCGGGCGGTGCTGGCCGGTGCACTGGCCGCCACCCTGTCCCAAGCCCACCGGCGCTACGAGGTCGACCCACCCCTGGTCACCACGGCCGGTCCCGGTGCTCCGCGCGAGAACTTCCTGACCGCGCTGGCGCACCTGTACACCTTCGGTCTCGACCCGATCTGGCCCACACCCCGCACCGCAACGGCGGTGTCCTTGCCGTTGCGGGCCTGGACCCACCAGGACCCCAGCGCGCCGGCGGCGTCGGCTGAGGCGGTTCGGCTGGACCGGCTGGATCCCGACCAGGCGCGCGCGGTCATCGCTGAACAGGTCACCTCCCTGGTCCACGGCCTGGTGCCCCAGGGCGGCCCGGACCTGTCCGCAGGCACCGTGCTGGCCGAGGTGGGGCTGGAGTCCCTGGCGCGGGCGCACCTGCACACCCAGCTCATCGCCCGCCTGCCCAACCTGGCGGGGCTACCGGCCGCGGCCGTGCACCGGGCCACCACCACGGGCGAGCTCATCGACGCGGTGATCGAACACTGGTCGCCCTCCCACACCCACCTGTCCACCTCCTGAACCGGAAGAACGAGATGACATCCCGGGTCCAGCAGCAGACCGCCACCAACGCGGCGCTCATCGGCATGAGCTGCCGTCTGCCCGGCGCGAGCACCCCGGCCCAGCTGTGGCGGCTGCTGCTGGACCCCGCCCAGGCACACCAGCCGGGGGCGGCGCACGGCCCCATCAATCAGGAGCTGCTGCGGCTGGTGGTCGCTGAAGCGCTCGCTGATGCCTCCCTGCCCACCCGCACGCTGAAGAGCTCCCCCACGGGGGTGTACGTATGCACCCACCCCGGCTCCTACGCCGACCCCGATCTGGCCGCGTCCCTGAGTGACTTCCTGGGACTGGCCGGGCAGGCGCGCACCGCCTCCGAGGCCAGCGCCGTGGCCCTGCTCCACCAGGCCCACTACGACCTGCGCGTCCACGCAGTGGACCGGGCCATCGTCGTCGCCCTCGACGAACGCGACGACCTCACCCGCGCGATCGCGCTGGTGTTCACCGCTACCCACCGGGCCGACCACCACCGGGCCTACGCCCACATCACCGGCACGTGGAACACGGCCACCCCGCTCCAGGACGGTGGGCACGTGCAGGTGATCAGCCACGCCCTGTACCAGGCCAGGTGCGGCTTCGACCGGGTGTGGTTCTGGCACTCCCCCACCACCGACCCCCTGCTTCCCGGTTCGGTCGTCTTGGCCTCCGACCAGCGCGGACGCCGCCCCCAGCTGTGCGCCCTGCCCGAAGCACTGGCCGCCCCGGGCAGCGTGTCCGGTCTGGTCTCGGTGGCGGCCACAGCGCTGGCTCTGCACCACCGCGGTCTGCCCGTTCCCGACGGCGCGGTCGACGGTGCCGTGCCCCCTCCTTTCGACCCCTGTGAGGTGCATGTGGCCGGGTCCTACGACAACTCTGCCCCGCGGCTGTCCGCGACCGTGCTCACCAGCGCACCCCGCCTGCCTCTGCCCGCCCACCACGATCCGGTGTCTCTGCCTCAGATGTGTCCCGTCTCCGCCTCCTCCCTGACCGCCCTGACCCAGGCCGCCCGTGCGCGCGCCGAAACCACCCCAGCCGCCGGCAACATGGCCGCGCTGGCCGACACCGCCCTGGAGCACACCGACCACCACCCCCTGCGTGCGGCCGTGGTCTCCGACAATCTCGGTGAGGCGATGCAGGGCTTCCGCTCGATCGAGGATGGCGCTCCCAACCACCACGTGATCGGCCCGCGTGCGGTACCTGCGGTGCCGCCGCGGCTGGTCTACGTCCTGACCGGACTGGCGGATGTGCATCCCAACGCTGGCACCGAGCTCATGCGGCTGAGCGAGTACGCCGAGGCGGTGGAGGAGGGGCGCGCGGCGCTGGCCGAGCACACCAACGCGCCGGTGTGGGGCCCAGGTGAACGCATGACCACGGTGCAGCACCGCCACCAGGCCACCTTCCTCACCCAACTGGCGCTCACCGCGGCCTGGCAGGCGCGCGGCCTCGTTCCGGACGCGGTGGTGGGATGCGGCGCCGGGGAACCGGCCGCCGCCGTGGTGGCCGGGGCGCTGTCGGTGCGCGATGCCGCCCGGGTCGTGGTGGCGCGCAGCGCCGCTCTGGCCAACCTGTCCGCAGCCTCGGTGCTGCTGGTGTACGCCTCGCGAGAGACCGTCGCGTCCCTGCTCGCTCCGGTGCGCGAACGGGTCCATGTGGCGCTGCATCTGCATGCACAGGCCTGGTGCCTAGCTGGTCCTGCCACGGACCTGACCGCGCTGGCGCACACGCTCCAGAGCCGGGGCGATCACGCCCGGCTGCTGCGGGGGGATGCGGCCCACACTCCGGCCGCTGTGGGGCTCGGCCCGCGGGTGCGGCAGGCACTGCGCGGGCTGCGCCCCCGCCCGGCCGACCGAGCCCACCTGGTCACCGCGACCCCGCGCCCGGCCGGACGCCCCCTGTTGGACGCCGCCTACTGGGCCAGCCAGGTCGCCGCTCCCGCGCATCTGGGTGCGGCGCTGGGCCTGGCCACCGAGGCCGAGCGCCCCAGCTTGCTGGTGGAGGTCGCCGCCCGGCCCACTCTGTCCCGCGCCGTGCTGGACACCGTCGCAGCCCGCCACGACGTCACCGCGTTGAGCTGCGACCCAGGCCAGGTCGCGCACGCCCTCGGTGAGCTCTACACCCGCGGGCACACGCCCCAGCCCGCGCACAGCCGCGCCAACGCCCACCTCGTCCTGCCCCCCGTATCCGACTCAGGGGAAGGAGACGCTCCGCTCTTGGGTGCGCCCGCCCCCGAGCACACGCAGGACCACCTGCTGGACCTGGTCAGCCGCATCGCCGACGCCGACGGCACGGTCACCCCGGCCCGTACCTGGGCCGGGCTGGAGCTGGGCGAGTACGACCTGGTGCGGCTGGTCTGCGACCTGCGCCAGGTCACGGCCTGGCGCGATCTGACCACCGCTGACCTGGACCCCTACCAGCCGCTAGCGGTGTGGGCCAAGAACTTGGCCACCCGCTTGGAGGCGGCATGAGAACACCCCGTCCGCCCCGATACCGGGGCCTGTGACCACCCCGGAGAGGGCGTCGACCGTTCTCCCCTGACCCTGGACGGCGCCCCGGGTGTCCTCGCCCCGACGTGGGATCCCGGGGCGAGGACACCCACCACCGACTTCTTCTGGAGGTAGACCATGACCCGGCCCCTGGCCGTGACCACGCTCATGTTCGGCTACGACCGCACCCTGAACGCAGAGACCGACCACGACTACCGACCACACGGCGGCCACCTGCGCGCGGTACTGGCCGCGCACGACGTGGACCTGCCCGCCCAGGTGCTCTCCGACTACGACCAGCACCTGGTCATCTGGCAGCGCCTGGCCCACGCCACCGCTCTCGCCGACCTGGCGGTGCAGGTGTGGGAGCGGTCCGGGGGCGCCCTGGTCACCCAGTGCGCCAAGCACCTGGGGGACGCCGGGCTGGGCGACCTCGCCCACCTGTCGGACATGTTCCTGCCCCCTCCGGCACGCCCTTGACCCCCTCTCTCTTCCTGGACGTGGACATGGACGCACCCTTCACCCCGGACGCCAAGTGCCGTGAGATCGACCCCGACACCCTCTTCGTCAAAGGCGCCGACCAGAACGAGGCCAAGCTCATCTGCCGCGGCTGCCGCGTGCAGACCGACTGCCTGGCCGAAGCCTTGGACGGGCGGGTCGAGTTCGGCGTGTGGGGCGGCATGACCGAGCGCGAACGTCGGGCCCTGCTGCGCCGCCGCCCCGACGTATCGAGCTGGCGGACACTACTGGAGCAGGCCAGAGCGGCCTATGAGCGGCACCAGCCATCCCCCTGTCCGGGCGGTATCGCGGTCCACACACACCGATCCCGAGTGGGTGAGCGGTGATGGCGGGCTTCAACCAACCCCAACGGCACGCGCTGTCTGCGCTGGTCACCGCTGCCTTCCAGGCTGGACTGTCCCCGCGCCAACAGGGCGGTCAGCTGTTCCTGTCGCGGTTCGGACACCACGTGCGCATCCGCCAGAACGCGGGCCAGTGGTGGATCGACGCTCCCGACGCCCCGAGCAGTAAGGCTGTTGGCCCGATCCAGGACGAGGACGCGCTCATGGTCGCCGCCTCTGAAGCGCTCGACGCCGCCAGCGCGCGCTCGCGCCAGTCGCTAGTTCAGGGGCGGTAACCCCATGACCACGCATCCTGCGCCCGCACCCGGGAGCGTCCACAGCCGCCGCGCGGCGGCCCACCAACCCCTTGCCGGGTTGCCGCGCGGCCTCCAACCTGCCCCGGCGGTCACCTGCCGAGCCGTCCTGGAGGATGCGCGCACGGTGTGGGGCCGCCCTGGCTACACCGAGGCGGCGCCCCGGTGAACGCGCACACAGCCGAACCCGAGACCTGCAGCGTCGCCGAGGTACAGGCAGCGCTGCTTGGCGCCTCCACCACACCACGCGCCGAGGCCTACGCCCGAGTGCTGCACCAGGCTGTGCCGCGGGCGTGGGGATTGGCCCATGCCGGACGCGATTGGGTCGGCGCCCTCCTGACCCAGCTCCGCCCCTGGGGTCTGACCCAGGTCGCTGATCTGGGGTGTGGGATGCCCCGCCGCACTCCGGCGACCGCGCCGCACCCGGTCGACACCCACGAGTACGCGTTCGCGGCCGGGGTGCGCCGGTGCGCCTACCTGGACGTGGACCCGGCTGTGGTCGAACACCGCCGCGCAGGACTCGCCCCCTTCCAAGGAGGCAGCGCGCAAGCCAATATCACCGATCCCGCCCAGCTGCGGGCCGGGCTGGCCGCCTGCGGCATCGACCCGCATCAGCCGACCGTGCTCATCCTGGGATGGGTGCTGGCCCTGCTGGACGACGACCAAGTGCTCGGCGTGCTGGCGTCCCTGCCCACCCTGGTGGCCCCCGACAGCTACGTGGCCGTGTCCCACCCCACCGGGCGAGGGCCGTGGTCGGCGCTGATGACCCACGCCACCAACACCCCGGTGCGGCCCCGTTCCACCCCACACCTGCTCGACTTGATGACGCAGAGCGGGATGGTGCCTCACCAGGGGCCCACCCCCGTGGCGGCCTGGCCGGTGCCCGCCTGCCCGGCACCGGGCACCGACGTGCTGTGCGCTCTGGCCCGGACCGGAGGCCGGCGGTGATTGACGAACGCAAGCTCGGCCAGGCCTTGGCCGGGTTGCACCGCAACAGCACCGCCCAGGAGTTGCGACTCGTCTACGAACAGGGCGCCACCACAATCCAGGTGGCCGCTGCCACGGGCCGCTCCCTGGGGTGGGTGCACAGGCGGCTGCACGCGGCGAAAACACGGATGCGTCCGAGCGGGCCGCAGAGGCAAAACCGCCCGCTCCCCAACTCCACCCCCGCGACCGCGGAGCAGGAGCACACCGATTCCCTCGCCGGGCCCTCGGCCACGGTGCAGCACCATGTGCTCACCCACCGCCTGCGTGAGCTGCGCACTCAGGCCGATCTGACCCAGGTCCACGCCGCTCGCGCTGTGGGCGTCTCGCACGCCACCCTCATGCGGGCCGAGAACCCGCAGGCGTCCGTGACCTTGGACGTGCTGCGCTCGCTGTGCGCCTGCTACGAGGCGTCGCAGCAGGTGCGCGAGGAGCTCATCCGGCTCTGGTGGGGCAGTCGGGCCCCCCAATGGTGGGAGGTGCAGCGCTTGCACGTGCCCGAGGGTGAGCGCGCCGCGGTGGGGTTGCGGGGCGATGCTCGCCAGGTCTACGGCTGGGCCGACCTGCTCGTGCCCGAGCTGATGCAGACCGCAAGGTATGCGCGCGCCATCGAGCGCTTCTTCCACGACGACCCGGCGCACGTGGAGATGGCGGTGTCGGTACGCCTGGCCCTGCAGCAACGCGTGCGCCGACGCGGAATCGACCAGCGCTACGTCGTTGACGAAGGCGTGTTGCGCCGCTGGGTGGGCGGAGCCCAGGTGATGGCCGAACAGCTCATCGCCCTGCGGGGCCTGGCCGAGCGCGGTCGGCTGCGGGTGCTCTCCGACGCTGGCGGCCATGTGCCCTTCAACGGGGCCTTCGAAGTGTGCGCGGTCCCCTCTCTCCCCGACACGGCCCTGTACTTCCCCCGCGGCAGGGACATCTACGTCGGCGATCCGCCACCGCCCACCTACTCCACGGACTTCCTCAAAGAGGTCATGGCGCGGCTGTGGGGGTGGGCCGAGGACACCGCCACCAGCGTCGCCCTGATCAACGACGCCCTGGCCCGGCTACTCGCCACCCCAGCGCCTACGACCCAGGACACGCCGACCTGACCAGCCCTTGCCCTGGCCCTGTTTCCCTTCGCGACAACGAACGGCACCAACGATGAGCACCGAGTTCCCCCGCGGCCCCTGGTGGCTGCCCCAGCCCTCACCGGGCAAGGCCATCACCCCACCCTGGTACCTACCGGCGTGGCTGGCCTACAGCCTCATCGCCCTGCTGTGGATCATCAGTGGCGGCTACCTGGTGGCCTTGGCCTGGCTCGATCTGAGCGATGTGCCCGGCCTGGCCTTCCTGCCGTTCGCGGGAATCACCTTGGCCACGATGATCGTGGCGCTGCTCATCACCAGCCACGGCCACTCGGGGTTCACCGCCCTGGGCATCCTGCCCTCCTGGCCCGCCACCCATCGCCACCAGGGACGCTGGCGCCTGCAGTGGTGGCTGGTACTGGCCTACGGCACGCTCGCCGTCCTGGCGGGCAACGCGCTCTACGCCCTGGCCGCGCCGGTGCTTCCCGCAGCCGTGCCCATGAGCCAGTTCTTCACGCGTGAGCCGTTCATGCACGCCATCACCGTGGGCGCCGTGGTCGTACTCGCCGGTGCCGCACGGCGCCCCGGATGGGAGAAGTACGTGGTCGCGGCGGCGCTGACCGCGGCATCGTTCCTCGTCCCCTTCGGAGCAGGAGCCGTGATCGCCGCCCTCCCGGCTCTGGCGCTGGTGTGGCTGTACGAGCGCACCCGCCGCCTCACCCCGCTCCTGCTCGGTCAGCTCATCGCAGCCCTGGCCAGCACGGCCCTGGCCGACAGGGTCTTCCTGCTCTGACTCGGCGACATAGCACCACACCTACACATCCGCTTGGCCCTGACCGACCGCCCGTTCGCGACCCGATGAGAACGATGCACTCCTCCCAGCACCGCACCTTTGCCCCCGCGGCCGAGTCCCCCGCCGACATCGCCGCGTACACGCACACCACCCTGACCCGGTGGGGCCTGCCCGCACCGCAGGTCGAACTCCTCACCGCGCGGGTGCGCACCCTGGCCACCCTCCTGATCGCTTGCTCGGCCACCGAGGTGCGCCTGCACCTGCTCTGGGCCGACGATCGCGTTCGCGCCGAGATCACCACCCCCGCCATGGTGCTCTGCCACCGGCTTCCCGCATGGCAGGGACACCCTGGTCAGGAGCACACACGCTACGCCACCCAGGTGGACTCCCAGGCGCGAACCGGCGGTGACGCCGAGCCCCCTCCCCTGGCCGCTCAGGACCTCAGGAGCGCGTGAACCACCGCAACGACACCCGCCCCGCAGGTCTCATCAGGCGCCCGAGCGCCCCGTACCGAGGAACCAACCGACATGACCCAACCGCCACCCGCGCCGGACGCCGACAGCGCGGCCCGCCTCATCCGGCACTTGGTCACCCCAGACCGTGACGCGGCCGTGCTGCTCACCGCACACCCGGGCCCGCACTGGACCGTTAGCCTGGCCGCAGCCGTCTGGGATGTTCCCTTGGCTGAAGCACAGGACCGACTCGACCGGCTGCTCCATTGCGGTGTGCTCACCCGCCACGATGACGGCCGCCACATCATGCCCGTTCAGGTGCGCGCCGGTCTGGAGCGCGTGGGTACGACGGTGTTGCTGCCCGGATGCCGCCGTGCCCGCAGCCGGGTGGTGACCTACTACGCCGAGCACGCCATCGCCGCCGACCTGGCTCTAGACCCGGGCCGGTGGCGGTGGCACCCGCCCGCGGCCGAGCAGGTGCGCCTCGCCACGCAGAGCCAGTTCCCTTCCCTGGCCCAGGCTCAAGCCTGGTTCGAAGGCGAACTGGCCAACTTGCGCGCGGTGGCTGACCTGGCTCATCGCACCTCCCACCACCAGCAGGCCGTGCTGATCGCCGAGGCCCTCAGCGCCTGGGACGAACTGCACCATCCCCGCGGTACACGCACCATCATCGACCTGGGTCTGGCCTCGGCCGAATCCCTGGGCGATAGCGGCGCCCAAGCCGTGATGCACCAGGCGCAAGCCTGCTGGTTCCTGCGCCGTGGCGAGCACAGCGAAGCGAGGTCCCTGGCCCACTACGCGTTCGCGCTGTGGGCCAGGGACGAGCCCCGGCGTGCCCACCCCTACCACGGGCGGGGGCTGGCCCACCTCTACCTCCTGCTCGGTGAGGTCTACAGCCAGGGCTTCGCTCCCCTGTTCCTGGCTGTCCGGTACGCCGACCTGGCCCTAGCGGTGAGCGAAAGGCTCGGCCACCGCCGCGACATCGCCCTGGCCCGGTACCGGCACGCTCTGGCTCTGAGCGTGAACGAACACTGGAGCGAGGCCGCCGCCCTGCTGCGTTCGGCCCTGCCTGCGCTGATCGAGGGTGGTGATCAGCTGTGGACGGCGCGCGTACACCGCCAACTGTGCGAAGTACTGCTGGATCTGGGCCACTACGAGGCCGCACACGAGCACGGCCACGCCGCCCTCGCCCTAGCCCCGCAGGAACAGGCGCCGCTGGTGTGCGGGCAGGCCCACGAGTCGCTGGCGTGGGTCGCCGACCATCGAGGTGACCTGGCCCAGGCCCGTGAGCACTTCGAACGGGCACGGTCCTGCTACACCCCCCTGGACCCGGCGCGCGGGCAGCAGATGCTCACGTCCATCCGCCGGTGCCTTCACTCCTCCACGTGAGCACCCGCTCATTCCACCGACCCCGACAGGACCCTGCTGTGACCCCATCGCGCGCCTACGCCGCGCTGTCTCCTGCCGCCCGCACCCTGCACCAACTCCTCACCCTGCTGCCCGGTGAGTCCTTCACCGCGGAGGCTGCCGCTGCCCTGGCAGGCACGCCCAACGCACGCACCCAGCTGCTGCTGGACGACCTCGCCGACCAGGGCCTGCTCACCCGCGCCGCGGGCCGCTACCGCCAGCACGCCCAAGCGCGTGCACACGCGCTGAGCGCGCGCCATGACCCACACGCCTCCGACGCCGACGCAGCCCTGCTGCGGCTCCTGGACTGGTACCTGCACACCGCCAGAGCCGCCGCCCAGGCCCTGGACCCACACCACTGGCACACCGAACTGTCCCCACCTGCGGCACCACCCCGGGTGTTCACCGCCCACCGCGCCCGCACGTGGTTCGCCGAGGAACTGGACGCGCTGCACCTGGCGGTACGGCTGGCCGCCGGCACCGGCCACCTTCGGCTGTGCTGGCACCTGCACGAGGCGCTAGAGCCCTACCTACGGCTGCGCCGGGCCCACACCCTGTGGGGGGAGACGCTCTCCTGGGCCCGCGGCGCCGCCCGCACGGCCGCCGACCCGGTAGGCCTGGCGGTGACCGCCACCAGCCAGGCCACCCTGTCGCGGTACCTGCGCCACCTGGAGGGCGCGGCGCAGCACTACGCCCACGCCCTGGAGCTGTGGGAGGCCACCGCGCACCTGCCGGGCTACACCAACGCGCTGATCGAGTACGGGCACCTGGAACTGCACGCCGACCGCAACAGCCGCGCCCGGCTGCAGTTCACCGCCGCGCACGAGTACAGCCGTTCTCTTCCCCAGGACACGCGCACGAACCTGGCGTTGCGGGCGCGGGCGGGGCTGGGGCAGGCCGCCCTGGGCCAGGGCCGACCCGGCGTTGCGCTGGACCATTTCCACAGCGTCATCGAAAACCCCGTCGCCTGCCCGGAACTGCGGTTGCAGGCGCTGACCGGCATGGCCCGCGCCCACCTACTGCGCGCCGATCCGATCGCCACCGCGCAGGCCCTGCAACGCGCCGACCTGCTGATCCCGCTGGTCGCGGACCCGGTCGCCTCCGCTGAACTGAACTTGGTGCGTGCCCATCTGCACGCCCACGACCCCGCGCGTCGGCGCACCCACCTGGTACGCGCCCACAGTGTGCTGCGCAGCGTCGGTGACTGGCGCGCGCACGCCATCCAGGCCCAGCTCGACACGTTGGATGTGTGATGCCGATGTCGCCCTTGGCTCCCACCGGCCAAAACTTCGAGCTGCACCACACCACCGCGAAGGCCCCACCAGTCTCGGCGCTCCCACCGTGGGCTGGGTACTGCACTCTGGCCCAGGCCTGCGCCCGGCTCGGTATCTCCCGAGACCAGGTCATCACCTGGGAGCGCCAAGGTCTGGTGCGGTGCGCCCGCGATGCCCGCGGTCACCGCCGCGTGCGGGTGGCCGACCTCGACACCCTGGCCGACCACCACCCCGGACCGCTGCTGGCTCCGGCCCAGGCCGCGCTCATCGTGGGAGTACAGGTCGAGTATCTGACCCGCATGGCCCGCCGCGGCCTCGTCGGCTGTGTGGTGCTGCCCAGCGGCCAGCGCCGGTACTGCCCCGACGAACTTCAACAGCTGGTCACACACCGCTCAATCTCTCCCACGCAGGCACGTCACACCCCGCAAGAACCCCTCTCGCCTGCATCACTATGCGAACTCACCCATCCCACGCCGAGGCTGGTCCCCACACCAAAGGCCCGGGCCACGTCGAGAAAGGCCAGTTGATGCGCGCCCGCCGCCCCGCCTTGAGTACCTACGGGCTGCTGCTGGCCACGCTCGCGGTGGTGTTCTTCCCGGCCTGGGCTCTGGGGGTGTGGGGAGTGCTGGTCACCGGCGGCTCCACCACCCTCTACCCCCCGATCCGCGAAGAGGCCTGGCGCGTGCTCGTGCCGTTGTGGACGAGCGAACTCCTCATGGGTCTGTTCGCCGCAAGCGCGATCTGGTGGTGGTGCCAACGCCTGGGCATCGGTGTGCGTGATGGGCTCGGCCTGCTACGTCGACGCTCCCCCCAGCTGCCCGACTACAGCCGTTTGCGCGCCGAGATTGAGATCGGCGCGTCCTTTCTCGCGATGCTCGTGGCCTTCGCGTTGAGCTGGGCCGCCCTGGTCGTGGCCGCGTCCTGGTGGCCTGAACTGGTGCGCATCGGGTTCACCATCGACACCACCCACGAGGCGTTGTGGACGCTGGCTATCACCGGGCCTGTGCAGGTGATCACCGCAGCGGTGGAAGAGACCGTGCTCGTAGGCCTGGTGGTGGTCGTTCTCGGCGCCGCGCGCCGCCCCGCCTGGGAGGTCTACACCGTCGCCGTGCTGGCCCGGATGCTGCTGTATGCCCCCTACGGGTGGGGGCTGGTGTTGTTCGCCCCGGTGGCGGTGGTGGGCGTGTGGGTCTACCGGCGCACCCGCCGCCTGCTGCCGCTCATCCTCGCTCACCTGTGTGCTGGCCTGTTCTACGCCGTGATGGTCGCTTGGTGGCACTGGATGACGGCCGCACTCGCCCCCTGGCCCCTCGCCCTGGCCCGCCTGCTGCACGTGCTGTGAGGTCCAGCGCCTGCGAGTCCTTCTCGCCCGACCCACCCCTCAGGAGGGAATCCATGTCCACCACCCGTGCGCCGTTGCGGATTGCCACCGTCAACGTCCAAGACGGCGGCACCAGAAACCCCCAGGGGATCGAGCACGTCATCACCGAGCTGTTCGCGCCCGTGGAGAACGCGCCGGGCCTGATCGTGGTCAACGAGGCCAAGCACTGGAAGCGCGACGCGTACCAGGCCGGGCTGGGCGTTGCCGCGCTGTTGTCCGACATGTACGGGCCCTCCTACCAGATCAAGGTCGGCCACATGGGCCGGGCCCCGGCCCCGCCCGCGATCGTCTGGGATCCGGATCTGCTGACCCTCACCCGATGGGACAGCCCCGAGACCGCACCCGACAACGCCGATGCCTGGAACCGTGCGATTTTCCGGACCCCGTGGTGGGACGATCCGGTGACGGTCATGCCGTTCCACTGGCACCCCTGGGACCGCACCGACCGGATGCGGGCAGCTCGTATCTTGTCCGGGCTCTTGGGCGGGCAAGAGTTGGTCATCGCTGCGGGGGACGCGAACTGCCAACCTTCCGGCCCCCACTACCCCACCGTCGACTTCACCCGCCTGCCCGTCCACCGCCGCCACCACAAGGCATGGCAACCCGATGGGGCGGCCGGCCCCTGGGTGGCAGACACCGCCCCGCTGGACCACCTGCTCGGCGTCGCCGACCCGGTCACCGGGGAGCGCACCGGCGGCATCGGGTGGGAGAGCGCGATCGAGGCCGCATGGCGGGCTCAGGGGTGCCCCGACACGGTGTTCCCTGCGACCGTCAACGCAGGCATCGACAACGGTGCGGAGCTAGTCATCGACCAGATCCTCCTGTCCAAGCGGCTGGCCGACGCGGTGGTGCCCGCAGAAACCGAGATCCTCGTGCCCCCGAGGCCGCCAGTCTCCGACCACAGGGTGGTCATCACCGCTCTGGACACCGGGGCCGACGCGTCATGACCGACCCCACGCACCCGATCGCGGTCGGGGTCGCCGTCGCTGCGCATGTGTCCGGCACCTGGACGTGGAGCGTGCACACCGACACCACCCGCTGGCGCGGCACCCACGCCGACGCAGGACAGGTCAGCGACCTCGCGCCCTACATCCTGGACCAGATCCACGACCGCTTCGGCGAGCAGGTGTGCGTCGTCGGCCCGCCCGAGCTGGGTCTGGCGCTGCCCACCGGGCGGGAGGAGACCTTGCGCTGGGCCGCCGAGCACGCCAGCCGCGCCGCCCGGGATCTGACCACCGGGCACCTGCGCACCCTGGCGATACGCCGCCTGCCCGCAGAGCACCACCTCCTGCCCGGCCAGGAGTGGACGGTGAGCGTGCACGCCGTGGTGGACGACGAGGGCTCGGACTGGGCCTGGGTCACCGGCGCGGGCTGGTACGCCACCGGCCGCTCCTCCTCCCCTGACCTGACGCAGGTGGCGTTCGAGGCCATCGACGCCGCGGCCACCGTTTCCCCGTTGGGTGGGCGGGTGAGCGTGGAATGCGACGAGCCCGTCGCCGTTAAACGCGCCCAAGCCCTGGTGGAGGCCATGCGCCAGGCCCAGCACAGCGCCACCACCGGCATCGTGCCCAACCAGGTCGACATCACCCACGTCGAGACCGGCTCCACCCCGCGCCACCAGGCCGCGGTGGATCTGTGCGCCCAAGCCCCCGACCTTGCGCCGGTCAGCGATCGCCCCGGAGAGCTACGCCCCTACCAGCAACGCGGCGTGGACGCACTCGTCCGTGTCTGGGAGAGCAGCGACCGCGGCCAGCTGCGTTGGGCGTGCGGAGCAGGCAAGACCGTGGCCTACGCCGAGAGCGCCCAGCGTGTAGGCGCCAAGCGCATGCTTGTCCTGGTGCCGTCCCTGGACCTGGTCGCGCAGATCGCCCAGACCTGGATCAGCCGGTGGGGCGACCGGCTGCGCCAGGTCGTGGCGGTGTGCGGCGATGACGAGACCCTGGCCACCGACACCATCGAGGAGGCAGCCGCACGGCACCGGATCCACACCCTCGTGGTCACAGACCCCTCAGCCCTGACTGCCCTGGTGGACCTACTGGCCCCGAC
Source organism: Nocardiopsis synnemataformans DSM 44143 (assembly GCA_000340945.1). Classification (GTDB taxonomy): domain Bacteria; phylum Actinomycetota; class Actinomycetes; order Streptosporangiales; family Streptosporangiaceae; genus Nocardiopsis; species Nocardiopsis synnemataformans. Next base: position 26,247 of record ANAW01000009.1, read on the forward strand.
ACTGGTGGTGGCCACCTACCAAAGCCTGCAGGTCGTAACAGACGCACACGCCCAGCACGGCTTGAGCGCCTGGGACACGCTCTACCTGGACGAGGCCCACCACACCGCGGGCGCGGTCACCAATGCGTGGACCAGCGCCCATGACGTGCCCGCACACAGGCGCTGCTACGGCACCGCCACCCCGCGCCGTGTGGTCTCCAGTGACGGCAGCCCCGTGGCGTCGATGGACGACGAAGATCTCTTCGGCCCCACCGCCGACACCTACACCGTGGGTGAGGCCATCGACGACGGATACCTGGCCGAATACCAACTGGTGGGCGCTCTGGTACACGCCGACCAGGTCGCCGAGGCGATCGGGGCGCGCGGCACGGTGACCCTGGACGGTGTCTCGGTACCCGCCGGTGTGGTGGCCGCGCAGATCGCCGTGCTGCGCTCGATCCGGCTGCACGACCTGCGCAGCATCATTTGCTACGCCCCCACTCTGGCCTGGGCCCGGGCGTTCACCGACACCCTGGGGGTCACCACCGACCTCCTGGGTTCCCAGGGGCCCGAGCATGTGATCACGGCCGTGCACATCAACAAGCACTCGCCTGCTGAGCAGCGCCGCACCGCCCACGCCGCCTTGAGCGCCCCCGGACGAGGGATATCGGTGGTGGTGGTCGTGGGGTGCTTCGGTGAAGGGGTCGATATCCCCGCGGTGGACGCGGTGGCATTGATGGCCCCCAACCGGTCCCGCACCCAACTCATCCAGCGCATCGGACGAGCCCTGCGCACCGGCGGCAAGAAGAACAAGGTCGCCCGGATCATCGCGCCGATCTACGTGCCCCCTGGCACCGACCCCGAACAGCTGCTGGACACCCCCGCCTACGCGGCGTTCGCCCGGGTCGTGCACGGCCTGCGCTCAGTCGACGCCCGCTTCGCCCACGCGCTGACCACGGCCACGCACACCGTCACCACCCTCGGCGCCCCCGCCTCTACACCGGTGGCCTCGCGATGGCTGCGCGTGGTGGCCGCGCACCCCGTCGCGCCAGCAGTCGATTTCGCACAATCCATCACCACCATCGTCTTCAGCGACGGCGCCTCCCGGTGGTGGCGCAGCTACCGCCTGGCCGAGCAGTGGTTCAACGAACACGGCCACCTGGACGTCGATCCCTGCGTACCCAACGCCAACGGTGCTTCCCTGCGCCGCTGGCTCGGGGAACAGGCTCAACTGTTTCGCCATGATCTGCTCGCGCCCCGCTACTACGACGCGCTGTGCCGGATCGGCATGCAGTGGGACTCCCGCGGTATGGGACCGCTGTGGCCGCGCCTGCAAGCCGCGGTCAGCCAGTGGCACGGCGAGCACGAAAACCTCCTGCCACCAGTGGGGCACCCGCTGTACAAGATGCTCAAGAGGGCTCGCACCAAGAAGAACGCCGGTGAGCTCACCGCTGAGCAGATCGCCTGGTTGGACGAGCACGACATGCTGTGGGACCTCTACCACGCGCGCCGCACCAGCATGATTCACCGCTTGGGCCACTTCATCGACACCCACGATCGGTTGCCCTTCTTCGAGGAAAAGCACGCCTACCGCATGCTGGCCCTCCTACGCGCCGGTCACCGCAAACAGCAACTGGACCAGGAGCAGACCCAGCTGTGCCACCAACTGCGTATCCCCCTGAGCGAGGATGACCCCCACGCCCAACCCCCACCGCTGCACGGTCCCCGGCAGATCACGCTCACCGGCTCCACCGGTGAGCACCTAGCCGCGGCCATCGGCGCGGGCGCCACCAAGGACGAACTCCAACAGCTCAGCGGACGCACCAGCGCCTCCATCGAGTACCAGCTCGCCCACGCCGGTTTCGACAGCTTCCTCACCTTGCGCAACCAGGCCGTCATCAACCACGTGCGCCGCGGACACGACTGGACCGACATCGCACGCACATTCCGCGTCCCGGTCCTGACGGTCGGTGCGATCCTCGCCAAGGCCGAGACAGACCCTCAACCAGAAGGACCCCCGCCCGTCCCGACAGATCCAGGACAGGAGTGGGTCACGCCCGTCCAGGCGGCCCGCATGCTCGACATGCCCTTGAGTGAACTGTCGGCGTGGGCGGCAGCTGGCCACCTACACAGCACCACCACGGCTTCCAAACGGGTCCGCTACCAGAGCCGCTCCGTCACCGACTTCGCAACGCTCCTGCAGGGGTGCTACACCCTCGCCCAAACCAGCGCCCTGCTGGGCGTACGCCCTAAGACCGTGCACCAACTGGTCAAGAAGGGACGACTTCGGCGCCTGCGCGCTGGGCGCCAGGCCAACCGCTACCTCAAAGCCGACGTCGACGCCCGACGGGCGCGCACAAGCGTGCAGGACCCAACCGCAGAGCGGGGAACAACCACGCCGTAACCGCAACGCCTGCGCACACCAACACCCCATTGGGAGCACATCCATGGCAACACCCCCCACTCCTGAGGGCGGATCCGACGTCTCCGACACCGGGCTGGAAGAAGAGCTCGCCGCTCCCAAGTGGCGGCACTTCGACGCAGAACTGGTGCGCACCAGCCTGTGGACCAAACTCGCCCGTATGCCCGCGCTCACCGCCTCCGCACTGGGCTGGGCGTGGAAGGCCAATCCCCGCGACCTGGTCCTGGCCCTGGCAGCGAGCACGCTGGCCGCCGTCCTGAGCGCTCTGAGCCTGGCCTCGGTCACCTGGGTGCTCGACGCCCTGCTGGCGGAGGGACCTCTTGCTGAGCGGGTGCGCGCCGCTCTGCCCGCGGTGGCGGTGGTCGCCGCCGTGTCCGCCGTGTCCGGGTCCATCCGCCTGGTCTCGGACTGGGCACTGGCCCGCCTGGGCACCCAGACCGAGCGGATCGTCGAGTTGGAGTTGTTCGACCTCACTACCAGAGCACGTCTGGAGGCCTTCGACAACGAGGACTGGGCCGATGCGATGTACCGCAGCCGCGACAGGGGCCTGTACGAGGTGCCCCACCTGGTCACTGCCTGCCTGGAGGTCCTCTCCGGCGTCGTGGCGCTGCTATCCCTGGCGGGAGTTTTGGCCGTGCTGCACCCGGTGCTGCTCCCTCTGCTGATGGTCAGCGTTATCCCTGCGGGCTGGGCGGCCACGCGCGCCGCCCGCATGGAGTACGACGCCCAACGCCGCCTGAGCACCGGGCGGCGCCGACGGTGGATCCTGGGCGACCGCATGGCCTCCCGAGACTCGGCCGCTGAACTGCGCTCCTACACCATGCGCAGCTCCCTGCTCGCCGACTACACCGCCCTGGCCGACCGCGAGCGTAACGCCATGCTGGGCGTGGCCTGGCAGCAGACCCGCGTTCGCGCCCTGGGCGGCGCCATCGGTGGAGCGGCCACCGCCCTGACCTACGCGACCCTGGGCGCGCTACTGATGATGGGGTGGATGCCGCTGGCGGCCGTGGGCACCGCCGTGCTGGCCCTGCAGCGCGCCCAAGGGCAGATGCACAACCTGCTGTACTCCCTCAACCGGGTCTACGAATCCGGGTTGTACTACGGCGACTTCCTGGACTTTTGCGACCAGGCCCGTGCCCAGCTGCCCCCAGCTGCCACCGCACCACCTCCGGCGCGGCTGGAGCGGGTGCAGGTCCGCGAGGCGACCTTCACCTACCCCACCGGGAAAGTGCCCTCACTGGCAACGGTGTCGGTGCACGTGGACGCGGGCGAGACGATCGCTCTGGTGGGTGAGAACGGCTCGGGCAAGTCGACCTTGGCCCGCCTGTTGGGCGGGCTCTACCAACCCCAGCACGGCAGCGTGCAATGGAACGGGGTCGACTACGTCGATCTGGGGTCCGGGGTGTGTGAGCGCATCAGCGTCATCATCCAGGACCACACCCGCTGGCCGATGACCGCGCGCCGCAACGTCACCATGGCCCAGGACTGCGTCCCGGCCCGGTTGGAGGAGGCCGCCCGGTTGAGCGGCACCGACCAGGTCGTCTCCCCCTTGGCGAAGGGGTGGGACACGCTGCTCGACTCCACGTTCGCCTCCGGCGTCAACCTGTCGGGGGGCCAGTGGCAGCGCATCGCCGGCGCCCGCGGCTTCTACCGGGACGCGGACCTGCTCATCGCTGATGAGCCCACCTCCGCCCTGGACGCCCGCGCCGAGCACACCTTCTTCTCCACCATCCACGACCACGCCCGCCGCACGGGCGCGGCCGTCGTGCTCATCACCCACCGCATGGCCTCGGTCCGTATGGCTGACCGCATCTACGTTCTGGATCAGGGACAGGTCATCGAACGCGGCACCCACGCCGAACTCATGGCGGCTCGGGGGCGGTATCACTCGCTGTTCGCGCTCCAGGCCGATGCCTACCGCGACTCCGACCCCGACCCCGCTCCCTGAAGCAGCAGCCACACCCCCAGACCATTCGCACGCCCTTGACAGAACACAGGAGCCTGCCGTGAGCACCGTGACCATCGCAGCGCAGAACATGTCGCACAACGGCCTGTACACCCCCAACGGTGACCCCGACCCCGGGCGGTGGGACGGGCTGATGGAGGCCATCGACCACCACCGCCCTGACGTCCTGCTGCTACAGGAGGTCGGGCGGTGGACCGAGAACAACCGCACCCCCATCGCCCGCGCCGAACAAGCGCTGGGCATGCGCATGGTCGGGATCGTCACCACCCCGACCGGGGGCGGCACCGCGCTGATGACCAACCCCGACACCGTGGGCTGGGAGCAATGGGAGGACCGCTACGCCAGCCGGTTGCACCACGGCTTTGGTGTCGCGGTGCTGCGCCTGCCCGGCCTGGACACTCCGCTGGCTGCCATCAGCGCCCACCTGACGCCCTACTCCGCCACGGCCGCTGCCCAAGAAGCACAGATCCTGGTGGCCCGTGCCTACCGCTACGGCGGCGTCGGCTTGATCGGTGGAGACATCAACCATTTTCCGTTCGACGACCACGCTGTCCCCGACCCCCACACAATCCCCCCGTACAACCGGTCCGCGCGGTGGATCCGCGATGAGGGCGGTTCCTACCGGCCAGACCGAGCCGTGGCCCGAGTCCTGGCCTCGGGAGGGCTCACCGACGTGGCACCCCTGGTGTACGAGCGCACCGGCGATGCGTCCCTGCTGGAGGCGACCGGGCGGGGCCGCTGCAGGGTCGACCAGTTCTGGGGCACCCCACCTCTGGTGCCCGCCATCACCGGCTACGGCCGCCACCGCCACGCGTTCTCCGACCACAGCCTGATCACCATGCGCTGGGACACCGCACGGGTCGACCTGGACGCCGCCCTCCCGGAATGGGTCTGACCAGCCGCCCCCAGCCGGCGGCCAAGGCCGCGGCCCGCACCGTTGCTGGCAGTGGTACGGGCAACCACGCCCCAGCCGGCACACCCCTTCACCCGACCGGGGTACGGTCTACGCCAGTAGGGGCCATGACGTTTGGACGGGGAGTGAACATGCCCGAGAAAACCCTGCGCTGCGGACACACTGACTGCACCGCCCAGCTCGACGTCGACAACGTCCCCGACATCGCAGACGCCGCCACGCGCGCCGGATGGCAGTACCGCTTCGCGGTGGGCTACTGGATGTCCGAGGACGACGCGGGCACCTCCCACCTGACCCGCTGCTCCGACCATCTGGCCCACCCCCAGGAGTTCGGCTACTGGGAGGTGCGTGCCACCAGTGCCGACCAAGCCCTGCTCACCGAAGCTCATACGCGTCTGGACGGCCGTGTCCTCGCCGCCACCCCCGTCGTACAGGACGAACACAACCACTGGCACATGACCGTGCGCTGCTACGCCCACCCCAGCGCCCAGAAAGCTCGGGCAGTGATCGAAGCGTGCGGGGCACACGGCATCGCCTACCCGGCCAAGGCCGCCACGTGGGGACCGCTCAACGGTTGAACGAACGTCCTTCTCGCACGCGGCGCGCTCTTCCACCTCAGGTGACAACCACCTCGGTGGCCTGCCCGCGCGTTGCCATCAAGCACTGCGGCAGTGAACCTCTATGCGCCCTTTCTCGCTCACCGCTTCGCGGTGACAGCCACCACACCCCTGTCGTTCCCGGATGCCCGGCCAGCGTGAACCGTCAGGATGGAACTGCGGGGGTGTGCGGGGGCCACCCCCGCACTCCCCCACCCGAACTGACGGTTCAGGAGAAACGTCCCCACCAGGAGTCCTCGCGCAGCTCTTCCAGCGCCTGCTCCTCCTCTGCGGTCAACTCCAGCTGGAACACATCCCAGGCCCGTAGCTCGTCGAGCTCGGCGCCGCGGGCCGGTTCGACCCTGGCGACCTGACCGCTGACCAGTGTGAAGACCACCGTGTCCTCATTCACCTGCAGCTGTGTCCAGGCCAGGGAGCGGCGCCTGCACAGGCTCAAGCTGTAGACCCGCTGCCCGGTACGGGGATCGGGGCCGCCGGGGACGATAGGGCGGATCCACAACAGATCCTGGTCCTCTTCCAGGCGGCTGTGGCGGGCCAGCGCGGCACGGTAGGCCTCCTGCCCACTGGGGTGGTCGACGACCAGTTGGGCGCCGGCGTCGAGCTCATCCCCCGTGCTGGTATGGGCTCCGGCCAGCAGGCTCTGCACGGTGGTGTGCCAGTCCATGGACTCCTCCTTCGTTTACTGCACGACCTGGTCAATGGGCTTGCCGCCCAAGTGCTCGATGCCCTTGGCCTTGAGGACCTCCAGCACCTGGGTGCGCTCCTTGGCACTGGAGCACAAGATGCGGCTGGGTGCGTGCTCGCCGAGCAGGTCCAGGCCGTGGCGGATCATGACTTCGTTCTGGCCACTGGTGTGGAACTTGGCGATCTTGGCGGGGTCCTTGGTCATCTTTGTGGCCGAGTACTGGTAGTGGTCGGGGTTGATCGCGCCGTAGCAGTCGGAGTTGTAGCCGTACACGCTGGTGTTGTCCACGATCTTGAGCGGGTCGTCCCACACCAGCTGAGGGCCGTGCTTGACGTGGGCACCGCTGCGGACGCGCATGAAGACCGAGCTGGCGCCGCCGGTGTACTTGTCGTCGCTCTCGCTCATGCCCAAGCCTGAGGAGATGCCCATGGTCGCGCGGCGCTCGGTGGAGGCCAGCACCCCAGTCGAGAGAATCGCGGCGAGTTTGCCCTGGTTGATGCTGTGGGACAAGACCTTGCCCTTCCACGCCGTGGACAGGTCGGCCTTGTTGTTGCCCAGGTCGAACCGGCCCCAGGTCAACCACCCACCGGTCTTCTTGGGTGTGGGGTCATAGCCCGCGCTCGCGGCCAGCTCAGCGCCGTCGGCGAAGCCGGTGGAGGTGGCGACGGCCTCACGGACCAGACGCACCTTTTTGGGCAGGCACGCGGCCGAGGCTTCGAGTTGCCACGTCTTGGCCAGACCCGATAGCTGCTCGGCGTCCAGCCCCACCGCCTGGTGAGCCTGGGTGTGGAAGAGCTCCTGCAACTGCAGCTCCTCCAGGTGCGAAGCCTGGGCCAGGGCTTCCTTCACCGCGGATTTGCTGCCCAGGCCTTGGGCGTCAATGTTGTTGACCAGGTAGGTCCACTCGGCTTCCTTCTGGTTCATGGCGCGGTTGACCAGGTGCAGGTCCCCCAGGCGCTGGACCAGGTCCTGGCCGTGTCCGGCGCCTTGGGGTGCGTGGATCTCCAGTTGGCCGCGCATGCTGTACTCAGCGTGGTTCTCTGAGGCGTTGGCGCCGTAGGGGCGGTAGACGGCGCTGTAGCCCTGGCCCAGGTCGATGGCGTACTCCTTGCCGTTGGCGTAGGAGCGGGAGGTGCCGTCCCAGCTAGTGGTGCCGGTGGTGGTGTCGATGCTGGCCTCGATGCGACTGGCATCGCGCACCGTGGCTGTCAGCTGCCCGGGTACGGCTTCAACAGGGGCGGGCATCATCTTGGTGACCACCGCCGTGCCGGTGTGCTCGTAGGGGTCGATCTTGGGCACCTTGCCGCCCTCGTTGTAGGGCACCTGCCCGGCGGTGTCGATGCGGTGCTGCATCCCCTCCAACCACTCCTGGTAGGTCCCGGCCATGGCCAGCTCGTCCTGGGTGGAGTCGGGGTTGACCAGCACTTCCTTGACCGCTCCCTGAGCCGTGGCCAGGTAATCCAGGGTGTGCGGCGGGATCGGCTCGCCCTTCTTCAAGCGGCTGTTGATGGAGATCGCGGCCTTGGACGCCAGCTCGTAGAGCTGCTTGTCCTCATCGATCGGCAGGCGGCCGTGGACCTCCTCCTCCACCTGCACCGGGATGAGCTTTTCCTGCGACAGCGCCAGGGCGTCCATCAGCTTGGCCTCGGCGTCCTCGGTCAGCGTGGTCAGCAACACCTCACGGGGCCCACCCTCGTCGGTGCTGGTGGGGCTGTAGGAGATGAGGGTGGCCGCTGAGTCCTGCAGGTCCGCGCCCCCGACCAGCACCGGCACACCGGCGGGCTCCCCTACGGGCGGCGTCTGAGGGATGGGCAGCACGGCGTCGGCCATCTCAGCAGGCGCAGCCTCCGGGGACGTCTCAGGGACGTCTGGGGACGCCTCCTGAACGGCCTCGACGTCCCCCGCCACGTCCCCCGGCGCGTCTTCCTCCTTTTCCTGTTTCTGGTCTTGCGGGACCGTTTCGACCGCGGCCTCAACGGGGCTTTCGTCCAGCACCGTGGCCTGCGGTTCGGGGACGAGGAGTTCGGTGACGTCCTCGCCCCACGCCTCCTGGCCCTGCTCGACCTCGATCTCCTCGGGGGCGAGCGGGTAGGTGGGGGCGGTGGTGTAGGTGGTGTGGGTGGTTTTTCCCGAGCTGCCCATGTCAGGCCCCGTACTTGAGCGCGTCGGCACCGGGCAGCTTCAGCTCCTTGGCGAAGAAGTCGGTGAATGTCTGGCGCAGGGTGTTCTTGCGCTCGCAGGCGTGGTCGAGGAAGGCCTCAGCGATCTGTGTGGTGGTGACCTTGTCGGCGGGGATCTTGTGCTGGGCGGCGGCCCGCTGGCGCATGTGCGGCACCCAGCCGATCTCGGGGTTCTTGGCCCCCTGGTGGGCGGTGGTGTGCAGCATGGCCCTCCACTGACTGTCCGGGATGGATTCGAGCTTCTTGATCACGGGGTGGGCCACCGCGGGTTTGATTTTCACCCCCGGTGCGAGGCCGCCGGAGGCGGCGGCCTGGTAGGCCTGCTGGTAGGCCGGCCGCGGGGCGCCGAAGCTGGCGTTGGGGTGGTAGTCCACGGAGAGCTTGTCGGCGCCGTAGTGCTTGAAGGCCTGACCGCCGTCGATGTTGGCCAACCCGCCGGACGGGGTCTTGAGCACGTTGCCGGGGTGGCCGTCGTGGTCGCCCATCAGCCACTGGGGCACGTGGGCGCGCACCAGGTGGTCCACGTCCGCCTGCGTCCACGCTTTGGGGTCGGCGGCCAGGGCGGAGGCGCCCTTGACCATGGGTTGGACGGCGCCGGTGTGGCCGCCGACCGTGGCGGTGTAGACGGGCACGGCTGAGACCCCGGCGGCCTGGAAGACCTGGGAGGCGGCGGCCTCGGCCGCTGCCCGCGCCCCCTTGGTCTTCTTGTCGGGTTTGAACAGCCACTGGCCGCCGTCAGGGCCCACATGCAAGGACTTGGAGTGCACGCCGCCCAGGCCTGCGGCGGAGGTGCCGGCGCCGAAGTCGTGGGCGGCCACGACCTTGGCATCCACCGGTTTGGGCACGTCCACAGCCGCGCCGCTGTAGTGCTTCAGGGCATCCAACAGCTTGGCGTGGTGCCCGCCGAAGCTGGTCTGAGCCGCCGCAGACGCATCGGAGGGCGTTGCTGCCTTGGCCGGGGCCGCGGGCGTAGCCGGGCTCGGGGCAGGCGCGGGTGTCTTCTTCTCCGGGGCGGGGGGTACTTTCACCGTGCTCGCGCCGACGAGACCGCCAGAGGCGCCGGTGCCCCACACCTCAGCGATGTACTTCTTGGCCTGGGTCTTGGTCGCTGAGGCCGCACCCTCCATCCCCAGCTTCTGAGCGGCCTGGACCAAGGTGGCCTTGTCCTGCCCCACCGACCAGGCCTTGAACTTCTTGGCCAGATCATCGGGCGCCAAGGGGTCGCCGTGCGCAGCGGCACCGGAGATCTGCGCGTACAGGCCGACGGTGTCGGAGGCATTGAGCATCCACGCTGAGGTTTGCTTCTTGGCCGCGAAGTACTTCTGCGCGGCCGTGGCCAGCAGCACCACTTCCTCCGGCTGGGCCTTACCGTCGGTGGCGGAGGGCATGGTCAGCTTGCCCTCGTCGGTGAAGGCAACGAGACCGCCGGGGGCCATCAGGGTGTCGTGCCACATCTTGGCCTGGGCGAGCTGGGTGATGCGCTTGTCGGCGACCGCGAGGATGTCGTCCTTCTCCGACTGCGGCACCGAAGCCCGGCCCAGCTGCACGGCCGCCGCGCCGGGCAGGACCTGGGCCTGATCCGAGGTGATATGCCCCTGCTGCTCGGCCGCCTGCACCGCGGCCTTGAACTCGGATGAGGTGGGAAAGAACCAGGTCATGGCCTCGTCGACCTTGACCGTGGCCTCGGCCTTGGAACCACTCAACGAGGCGGTGTCGATTCCGTCGATGGAGGCGGTGAAGATCTTGTTCTCGGCGTCGACCATGTCGGCCAGCGCCTGGGCGCGCTCGGCGGAGGTCAGGGAGGGGAAGGCCTCGGCTTGCTGGGCCAGGGTGGAGCATAGGGCCGTGTACTGCTCCTGGGACACCGTCCACCCATCGGTGCCGTACCCGGTGTGGTCCACATCCGCCAAGGTCTTGCCCGCGACTGTGTGGCCTGCGCACAGCTGGGTGAAGCGTTCCTGGGCTTTGGCCTGGATCTTGGCCTTGGACTCCACCTCCGGCAGGTAGTGCGGGTCCAGCCAGTGCACCAGCGCGTGGTTGGCCCCCGGGGTGTGGTTGAGCCCGACCAGCTCCGGATACAAGAACCCCTTCGCCTTGGCGATCTTTTGGAGCTGTTCCTCATCCAGCTCGGCCAGCGCCTGCATGGTGGCTTTGCCCTTGAGGTCGTTGAGCGCCTCACCTTGCTCGCCCGGCAGGCCTTGGGCCACGGCGTTGATCAGGTGGTGGCCGGCCAGCTGGTTGGTCTTTTCCAACGCGGCGTACCAGGTCAGTGCGTCGTCCTCGTCGGAGGGCTGGACCATGCCGTAGTACGCAGGCCCCTCCTGCTGCAGGGTCTTGAGTTCGTCGAGGAGTTCGTGGAACTTCTCCAGGTGCTCCGCGCCAGCCTCGCTCAGGCCCTCGGGGAGCCCGGTTTCGGTTCCGTCCGCGCCGGCCTCGCTCTTGTGTTCGTTGAGCACCTCCACGATCTGGTCGACCTCGGGCCCCAGGTCGGCGGTCACCGTTTCCTGGACGGTGGGTGCGGTGGTGTAGGTGGTGTGGGTCTGGGATCCGCCCGAGCCCATCAGCGCCCCTCCCCCACCGCCAGGTCCACCAGCACCTGGTCCAGGTACCCCTCGACCAGGTGCGACAGCGACAGAGCCTGGGGCACCTGCTCTTCCTCGATCAGGTGCGTGGTGCCGTCGCTTTGCAGCCAGTACTCCAGCGTCTGGGGGGTGAGCGGGTCCGCGGCGCGCAGGCGCTCGCGCCAGGGCCAGGCTCGCCCGTCACGCGCGGGCACCCAGGAGACGTAGGAGTCCCACTGCTGTGCGTTCTCTTCGATGCCGAGCACGCCCACCGGGTCGGCGGGCAGGCCCAGCTCGGCCGACCACACGAGTAGGACGAACAACCGCCGCGTGGGGGTGGTCATGAGGGCACCTCCGAGGAGCGGGGCATCAGGGATGCGAAGTAGCGGACGGTGGAGCGGAAGGCGTCCGGGGTGGTGGCGTGCACGCGCTGGCGGCCCTGGGGGCCCATGACCTCGCCGTGCAGCCCGTAGGCCTGGGCGGTCTGGTTGAGCAGGGTCAGTCGCTCCCCGAACAGCTCGACCGCGGTACTGATGCGGTCGGGGCGTGACAGGCCGGTGATGATCACCGGCAGGTCCACAGGGGTGTGGGCGGCCAGCCAGTGCAGGCCGGGTAGCAGCCAGCTGTCCCAGTCGGCGGCGGTGCGCATGGTCTGGGCGTTGATGGCGATCGCGGGAGGGCGTGTCTCGTCGATCCATTCGGCCCACCGCTCCAGGTCCTCCAAGCGGAACCAGTACACGTTGGGCACGACCGGCAGCCCGGCCTCGGCGAACTCAGTGGCCAGCAGCAACGAGCGGCGCATGTTGATCAGATGTTCCATGCGGGGCCAGTTGCCGTAGATGGAGTAGTTGCAGGCCAGCACCAGGTCCCAGCCCTGGGCGGCGATCTGCTCGATGAGGCGGTCGCGGCGACGCAAGCTCCAGAACGCCTCCACCAGCGGGTCTTCCCCGTACCCGCTCAAGACGGCGAGCTGGCCGGGCGCCAGGCCGAGTAGGTCGTGGGCGCGGGCGCCGTCGCGCCAGCGCGGGTAGATGGTGTGCGAGCGCGGGGAGAAGACCCGGCGCAGCCCGACGGCGTAGGCGGGCCAGGCCAGGTGTTCGTCCAGGGCGGTGACGGCGGTGCCATCCACCTGGGGGATGTAGCCGGGCAGGTGAGGCAGGGCACGGTCGGGCAGGGCGATGTCGTCGAAGGACAACGTCCCTCCGACGTCGGCCATCCACTCGCGCAGGTTGTCGCGGGAGGGGCAGCGGATCGGGCACGTGCCGCATGCCCCGGCTGGGGCGTCGGCCTCAGCTCGCGCACAGCCGCAGTAGGAGCAGTCGCTGTTGTTGCCCGAGCACAGGGGCTCCACGGTGGCCGGGCCGCCGGTGCCGTCGGGCCCGGCCCACCAAGGGCAGGCGGTGCAGTCACAGCCGCGGGTGGGGGCGGGGACCTGGGTGGTGGGGAGGGGCAGGTCGATGGGGCTCACGTTCGGTCTTCCTCCTCGGGGTCGTCGTGGTCCAGGTGGGGGTGGAGTTCGTCCAGGAGCAGACGCAAAGAGCCGCGGGCGTAGCGGCCCAGGGCCTGGCCGGAGCGCAGCTCGGCGAGCAAAGAGCGCAGACTGTTCAGGCAGGCGGTGGCATCCGCCTCGCTCTGGCTGTCGCCAGCGCTGGAGGGTGGCGTAGACGGTGTGCGCACCGGAGTGGCGGGGCCTTCGTGCTCTGCGCTCGCTGAAGCTTCGTCCGGTCCAGGAACAGAGCCGTCGTTGTCGCCGGCGGTTTGCTCGGCCTGGAGGAGCTCTTCGGGCAGACCCGCGTGGGCGCGGCTGAGCGCTTGGCCGCGTGCGTCGTTGGCCTGCTCGCGCTCCTGCTCAGCCTGATCGAGTGCCTGCTCGGCCGACAGCTGCGGATCGGTCATGGCCGCTTGCACGGCTGCGGCGAGCACCGGCGTCTTCTTGGCTGCTTTGACCGCGGCCCAGATCTCATCGGCCGCCTCCGCCCGCCCCGCCCGCAGGCGCGCGAAGCGGATCCGGGTGGCCAGACGGACCTTCTCCTCGTCCATCTCCTCGGACAGGTGCGCGGGCAAGGCCCGGAAGGCGGCCACCAGCTCGCGGGCTTTGCGCGCGGACAGCTGCAACCCGAGCCGGTTGAGGACCTCGGTCCAGGGAGCGGCAGCAGCGATGTCCCCGCTGCGGATCCGCTCCAGCGCCTCCCAGCGCTGCACCGGGTCCTGCAGAGCGTCAACTTCAGCCGGGACCGGTTTGCCCGCATGCAGGAGCTTGGCGGTGAGCACCGCGCACCGGTGCCACAACAGCGCGGCAGCCTGCTCCCCTGGGCGCAGGGGCTCGCGGGCCAGGTTCTCCACGATCTGCCAGGTGCGGCGCTCGGACTCCGACAGCGGTCCCGGGCAGATGATGGCGGGCAAGGCGTCGAAGTGGGGGCTCTCGGGTAGGTGCGCCGCGCCCCACCGGCACGCGCGCAGGCGCCGCTCCCCCGTGACCAACTGCAGACGCGGCGGGCCATCCTCGGTCTGGATCTCTTCGGCCAGGACGGGCTGGAGCACCCCGACGGTAGCGATCGAGCTGATCAGGTCCGACAGTTCCGTTGGGGTGGTGGTGTCTCCGGGCTGGCGTCCCTGTACAAGGGTGGTGGGGGCGCTAGGGCCGCGCAGGGGGATGGAGTCCATCCGCCGTTGCCGCAGGCGCGGGGAGGCCATCAGGGCCGAGATGCCGCCCAGCACGGTGGTGTCATCAGTGCTCATACAAGGGACAAGCCCGGCAAGCGCCAGCATGTGACAGGTCCAGCAGGAAACTGTCCAGGATCAGCGCAGAACACACCGACAGGCACCAGCAGAGGCGGGCAGCGTCTGGGGCCTGTGTATGGCCATAGCCGGGCACAGGCCCCAGGCGTTGCGAAAAGCGCGGGTAGTTAGGGGTCGCGGTGCAAGAAGCTGGTGTAGCCCTCGTCGGGGCGCAGCAGGTTCAGCCAGATCGGCTCGTGCGGACCGTGCTCCTGCAAATCATGCATGGTGGCCGCACCGATGTAGAAGCCTTGGCGTGGGTGGGCCAGGTGCATCATGTGGGAGGCGTAGACCGCCAGGTCAATGCGTCGGCGCTCCTGGAGCTGCCTTTGCCCACCGTCCAGCACCACCAGCACGCGGGGCCACTGGGGGTAGCGGGTGCGCCAGGCGGGCTGGGCGGCGCGTTTGGCCGCGGAGCGCTGTCCCTTGGGCAGGGGGGCGTAGTCGTAGTAGCGGGCGTAGGCGCCGAGTTTGCTGGCCAGGCGGGGCACGGGCATCGTCGCCCGATCTACCTCCACCAGGGCCTGGACCTGCAGGCGGCTGCCTTTGGTGGTGACGCGGGTGTAGTGCACCAGGGCGTCGCTGATCAGGTGGGTGTCTTCAAAGCGCATGTCTCCGCCGCGGTAGCGGTGCGCCACTTCCGGCATCCAGTCCAAGGGCCCGAAGTCATCGCCCTGCTGTGCGGCTCCGGAGATGAAGGCCAGCCCCATGTCCACGACGGCGAGCATGTGCTGTTGCAGGGGCCCGGCCGCGCGCTGGGCGCTCATCCGAAAGTGGCGTGCACCCCCGGGAACAGCCTCCTCCGCGGCCTCGGCGCCCGCAGCGGTCAGGTACCAGCGGTGGTGCTCACGGGCACGGGGGATGACCCGGTCGGCCAGACCGTAGCGGCGCAGCTCGTTGAGGACGCTCCATACGTACTGGCGGTTGGGAGAGTTGGGGGAGATCAGCCGCCGCAGTTGGTAGGTGGTGGCCAGACGGTGTTGGTAGAGCACGCTCAGCGTCATGCGAGCGACGCTGCTGAGCTGCATCGGGGCGATACTCACCGCTTGCCTCCCGACTTGTTGGAATTCTCCTCGTTGACAGGTGCGGTCGAGACCTGATCTAGCTCTGCTGAGCCGGTGAGTGCGGTGGTGTTGCCCTCTCCTTCGGCCCCGGACCGGTTGCTTGAAGTCTTGTGTCCGGTGCCTGTGCCGTTGCCGTTGTTGGGTTGTGGAAGGTCGGGGTCGGGCAGGTCCAGGGCCAGGTGGATGCGACTTTCCAGGGTCTCCATCTCCTCCAGTACCTCCCCCACGCGGCGCCGTTTGAGGTTGGTGTCGATCGCGCTCTGTTGCAGGCCGAGCCGGTCGGGGCGGCTGTGCTCGGCGAAGAGTTCGTCCAGCAGGGGGCCGCGGATCCGGAAGGGCCAGGTGGTCTCGCCGTCCACCGTGGTGGTCACGACGTGGTGAAAGCGGGGCAGGTCGACCAGCGTGTCGGGGTGGACCCGGTTGGCCCACTGGCGGGTGACGACCCGGACCGCGTCGACCTCGCCCGCGGTGGAGCTGAGCAGGCTCTGGTTCTGCAGCAGGGCGTCGCGGGTGTGCTTGGACAGGCGCTGGGCCATCTGGGTCATGGCGTGCAACCGGATCCCGAACTTACCGAGCTGTTCGAGGATCGAGGCGATGTGGCCCTTGGAGGCGCCGTCGATCGCGGTGAGCTCATCGACCATGACGTCGTAGCGGCGGCGCTGCTGTGGCGGCACGTCCCCGCGCGACTTGCCCGCGCGGAAAAGATCGAAAACCAACAAGCAGTTGACGATCCTTCCGACGTCACCGCCGGGAGGGCACAAGAAGACGACCTTGCCCTCGTCCATGGCCCGGCGCACGTCGTAGGCGCCGTGCGAGGAGCCAAAGAACGCCGACAGCGTGGGCGAGGCCGCCAGCCGGTCGATGATGTTGGTGACGGTCGGCGTCGCCTCATCCGGGTAGCGCGAGTAGGTGTCCTTCCACCACCGGCGCAGACTCGTGGGCACGAAGGTCAGCAAAGGGTCGCGCCACTCGGTGTCGGTCAGCAGCCGCGGGATCGTAAACAGGGTCGGTTGGGCCTGGCGCGGCAGGAGCATGCCCAGGTGGCACAGGGTCTGGCACGCCTTGGTCAAGATGGTGCGGGCGCGGGAGGCGGTGTCGGACCAGGACAGGGCGCTGGCGATGGCAGTGACGACCGCGTCCACCCGGTCCTCGATGTGCTCGGCTCCCAGCCCGTGCATGCTCAAGGGGTTGTAGCCGGCGACCTTGGCGTCGGTGCCGCGCACGGTCAGGTCGATCTCCCACAACCGAGAGAGCACCTCCGGGCTGGTCAGCATCGCCGCGGCCCGGCGCCAACCGTCGGCGTGCGGGTCCAGGAACCACACGCCACGCCCGATCAGGGCCAACGCCACCGCCTGCACGAGGGCGACCTCGGTCTTGCCATACCGGGACTTGCCGATCCGAAAGGAGAAGAAGAGATCGTCGAGCGGTGTGCCCAGGAGGCGTTCGGTGCCGTCCTGCATCCGGGCATAGCCCAGCGGCAGCACG
This sequence comes from Nocardiopsis synnemataformans DSM 44143, assembly GCA_000340945.1. Classification (GTDB taxonomy): domain Bacteria; phylum Actinomycetota; class Actinomycetes; order Streptosporangiales; family Streptosporangiaceae; genus Nocardiopsis; species Nocardiopsis synnemataformans. The sequence goes on from ANAW01000009.1 coordinate 42,897, forward strand.
TCGGTCTGGCCCTGGTAGGTGGGCAAGGTGGTGGGCGGTGCGGGCACCAACCCTCCCGAGCGCAGTACGTTCTGGCCGTGGCAGTGCCGGGTGGGGGGCTTGAGCAGGCCCATGATCTCGCGGGCGGTCACCAGGTTCTGCGCGCGCGGCGCGAACCTGCCGGTGGCGATGCGCTCGTCGAACCTGCGGCGCCAGGGCCAGGCGTCCGAGCCCAGGTGGAGGAAGCCGAGGTTGAACCCGGCGGCCTTCCAGTAGTTGTCGCCAGCGTAGGTGTCCAGGGCCGACATGATCTGGTGCAGGTGGGCCTGGGCCCGGCCTGGGATCTCGCTTTCCACCCGGATGAGGACCTGGGCGGAAAAGACCGGCTCGCCGAAGGCGAACTTGGTGCTCCTGCTTGCGGGAGCGTGCTGGTCAGCCCTCCAAGGAGGAGCGGGGGCGTGGGGCGCGGTCGCACCGGGCACGACCTCATCGACCAACTCCGCCGTCAGGGAGGCCAGTGCGCGGCCTGCGGACGACACAGCCCGCCCCAACCAGCCGCCTGCACCACCGGGGTGCGTGGCCTCGCCGATCAGGTGGGCCACTCGGGCGGGTGTCACCGGGGACAGGTCCAGGCAGATCTCGGCGTGCTCGCCCAGGTCATGGCGCACCGCGGCCACAGCCGAGACGATGCTCTGTAGCGGGTCGGGGCGCAACGGCACCTCCCGCAAGGACAGGTGCGCGTCACGGGCGAGCACGAGCTCGGCGCGCGCCACATGCGTCTTCGTCCCGGACGTGCGGGACGTGGGAGGTGGGGTGTGTTGTTCCTCAGAGGGTGTCACGAAGGATGTCCTCGGCTCGGAAGAAACGTTCACCCCGAACAAGCCCTCCCACCGCCAGCATGTGACAACCCCGCGCGGGATACAGCCCGGCGCCCTCTCCCGTGCGGCTCTCGCTCCGGTAGGGAGCGCTCTCCCCGTCCCGGGCGGATGTGCTCCCCTCGCAGAACCTCCGGCCTCAGGTCTGGGCGGCCGATAGACTGGTGGTGTTGCCGCGATTCTCGGCCAACACCGCGGTGCGTGTCTCTCCCAAACGGCACGCACCGCTCTACAGCAAAAGCCCTTGGCCCGCTTCTGAGCAGACCAAGGGCTTCTTTCGTGGGCGCGGGCCGCCGCAACGTCTCATCGGCCCAGGGCTGGTCAGGTGCAGGGGACTTCTTCAAGGACAGCCAGGATGCGTTCCTCCACCTGATCAAGGGTGGGGGTGTCCTCCAGACCGGGCGCCCCCACCACGGTGGCGTCAGCGGGAATCCAGAGGTAGGGCGTGATCTGGCTGTTGACGCACCGGATGACGCGGACCGTCGTCGCGGGGCTGACGGCACCCTGAAGATCGTGCAGACTGGTCGCCAGCGCTTCACTGCTGAGGCTGGTGGCGGTGAGATAAGGAATGCGGCTCACTGGTTTCTCCTCTTCGTTGACATCGCACCCGGGACGCACCAGNCTATGGCGCTCAGATGCCCAGAGACGACACCGAGAACGTCTTGCGTGTGATGACGGTCAGGTTCAACGCGGACCAGCCCTTGATGACCTCATCGCCGTGGAAGTCCAGTTCCATGAGGATGGTCTGCGCGAGCGACGCCCGGGCTTCCTCGAAGCTGTCCGCCGTCGTCTGGCAGGGGGGCGTGACCGACGCGCCGAGCATCCCCATGAGCAGTTCCGTCTCACGCTCCTGCGCGGTGGCGCAGATGCGCCCACCGAGCGTGCTCAGCACCCATCCTCCTTGGCTTCGGTCCGCCGCAGCCGTGACGGCGAACTCGCCGCCCTTGTGCTCTCCGTCGCGCTCGTAGCGAGTGACGACACGGGAGTACAGACGCACCTTCTCGATCTCGGACAGGGCCACACCAAGGTCCTCCGCCTGTGCGTACTCCCACACCTTCGTCGCCAGGTGAGTGCGGATCTCACTCACCTTGTCGGCGGCGATTCCGGGCTGCACTCCCTTTCCGTCCAGCCTTCCCAGCCAGCCATCTTCCACCTGTGTGATGATGGCGTGTACTTCCAGGACACCAGGAGCGGCGATCTTCCAGGGGTTTTCCTGAGTCATGTTGCCTCCAAAATACGATTCTCGTTTTTGCCCGAATCTCCCTTTCGGACAAGACCAATACTACCGCATTTGCGCGAGGAAGACAAAGCATCCTGGGGGAGAATTTGAAGCCCCGGAGAATCCTCCCTTGCCATTTCCATAGGAGCTGCCGGGGAGACATCTCCTGGGCTCTCATTCCTCCCCTGGGGCGCTTTCTCTGTCCGTTTCGACGTGCGGGTAGGCCGGACTGCTGAGGATGGACTCAGCGCTTCTGGGGCCGCTCCACGAGTAGACCAGGCGCCCGTCCTCGCCGGTGGCGAGCCTCACCCGGATGCTGCTACCTGCCCGAGGATGGAGCGACCAGACGGCGGGGCGCGTGCGGGTGAGCTGGTGTGCCACCCGCCCCACCTCCTCGGCCGAAGGCTCGAAGAAAGGACTGGGCAGAAGACGAAAAGACACACGGGTACTCAGGTTCTTAGCGATGAGCTTTCGGCGAAGGACATAGATCGCGATCAGGAGGGACACGCACAGGAGGGTTGCTGTCAGCGCGGTCCACAGGACTTCAGTTGGCATAAAGGGGAGCGCCTTCGGCGCACTGTACTCACTTGGAATACCGTGGCTGGTCGTGCGGTGCATAAATTACCTTTCAGACGGGCTGAGGTTGTTTAAAGAGTAAGATGTCGGCGCTTGCCGATCGACGACAAGCCCGTACCAGTAGGGCTTGTGGGCCTCTCCGGCGGATGCTTGTGTCAAGTCGCGTGTCTAGTGTCGGGTCTAGTGTCGGGTCTAGCGCGGGGTCTAGTGCCGGGTCTAGCGCGGGGTCTACCACGGGGCGCCTTTTTTGAGACGCCCCGTGGATGAAATCCAGGACTCAGGAGGCGTGATTCAGGTTGCCTTTACTCCCCGCCCCACATCACATCACAGAATGACGGACATGGCGTTTCGCAAGTGTCCTGAATGCTGTTTCTGCCTGCAGCGGAACGACGCCGTTGCCCAGCATCTGGAGCTGTCTCGGCTGAGGAATTCCACACCCGGTCACCCACCCCTCGGGCAAGCCCATGAGCCATTCGACCCACGCCGGAGAGAGCCGCGACCCCCCGCGCTGGCCTCGCCGCGTGGGCCAAGGGGCAGCCCGACCGAGCACGTGTTCCCACCGCTGGATCGCTGGCGCGTACACGCCCCAGGGCATGGTGTGGGCCGTGCAGGCACGACGTGCTGGGACCTTGGAGTGGTCTAGCTCTGTTCGGGCGGGGTGTGCGGTGTGCTGGTCGAGGCTGGTATGGCGCAGCAGCCGTCGGTGCCGCTCGGGCAGGGTGTTGGCCACTGAGAGACGATGTCGGTGAGGTTGACCTGGCGTCCGGCGCGTCGTCGGCGGGCAGGGTCGGTGCCGCCGCGGTCGCTGTCCCTGGCCTGGGGCGTGGGCAGCAACGGCACCTGCTCGTGCTCGGGGGTGGGCGAGCAGAAAGAGCCTCTCCCTGCTGTGGGGCGCTCCCACGTCTGCTGCTCGTAGGCACAGCCAGCGTGCGTCATACCCGATCGCGGCCAGGTCTGCGAGTACGCGGTCGAGTCCCCCTCCTCTCCATCGCAGAGCCGCCACGTTCTCCACGAACAGGAGTCGGGGTTCCAGCGTGCGAGTCGCTTCCACGACGTAGGACCAGATGCCACTGCGCGTTCCTTCGGTGATTCCTCGCCGCCGTCCTGCGGCGGAGATGTCCTGGCAGGGGAAGCCAGCCGTGATGATGTCGGGGCGCTCCAGCGCGGCGAAGTCGGCTGTGGTGATGTCGCCGATGTTGGCCGCCTCGGGAAGGCGGTGGTGCAGCACCGTGCTGACGTGGGGGTCGGGGTCAGCGCACCAGAGGGTGCGTGTGTGCCCCAGAGCCGCGGAGACCCCCAGGTCGAGTCCGGCGTAGCCGGTACACAGTGACCCGAGAGTCCATTCCTGTCGGTTAGTCATCTTCCCCTTGCGGTATGTTTTCGCAGAATCCGTGCAATGAGAAGAAGCCCCAAGAGAGGCAGCTTGTGACCCGGAATCAGGGCCAAATCACGCATCAACGGAAAAACAGCAGCACTCGACCGATAGAGATCCTGTTGGTGTCTGGACACGCACCTAAGATCTCTAGCGGGTTGCATGCCCTCGCAGAGCGCTGGCGGGTACCGGGAGTGAACCTCAGCGTCGAGGCACCGACGCCTGTGGCAGACCTTCCTGGACGGTTGAGGCAGGATGTGGATGTGCTGATCCTCGACGGCCACGGTTACGACAAGGACCTGCCCCGGGTCGGTCGTCTGCGGCTCACCCCTGAGGTCTTGCGGGATGAGACGGGAAGCGGCATCAGCGCGTCTGTGTTCGTCTTGGGAGCTTGCTTTGGCGCCTCCCCTCACTTCCTCCAGAGCCTGGAGAAGTGTGTGGACGGGCCAACCGTTTTTCTCGGCTGCACGGGCATCGCCCGATACGAGGACGTGCACCTCTTCGACGGCGTCATCGATCTCGCCACCAGACTCGGCCCCAACCCTGTGACCAGCGCCCTGTATGCGGGCATGGCCGAGATGTTCCCGCAACAGGGCGCGTCGGGCTGGCGCCCCAAGCTCCTGCTGTAGAAGTCGACGTTGCTTCTTCAGCAGGAGGTGAGGGACTGAACGTCAGCTCGCTCCCCAGGCGCAGGAGCCGAACGCTCCTTCTCGTAAGGGCCCTGGCCAGGATGGTCTCAGCGAAGTCCCACCGCGCCGTAGTAGGTGGTCCGCTGCTGCCACCCCTCGGCGATGCGCACGTCCAAGCCGGTGCGGGGGGCTTCGAGCATGCGGTTCTCGTCGATATACAGGCCCACGTGGGTGATGCCCCAGGGTGGGGCGGAGCCGAAGAAGAGCATGTCCCCGGGCCTGAGGTCTTCGACGCGGTCAATGCGCACGAAGTCCTCGGGACGGGTGTCGGGGAGTTGGACCTGGTCGTAGGTGGTGCGGGGGATGTCGATTCCGGCGCCGTGGTCATAGGCGTAGCGGGTGAGGCTGGAGCAGTCACACCGATCCGTGGCCAGGTTGCGGCAGTCGCCACCCCACAAGTAGGGGGTGCCCAGCCAGTCCTCGGCCGCGGTGATGATGGCCTCCTGACTGCCGCTACGGGCCACGGTCTGGTCGGGTTCGCTCATCTGGGCGTAGGTATCAATCCACCCGGTGACATCGGCGGCGTAGGCCTCGGACTGGTTGTAGCGCCACAGGGCGTCAGCGAGGTCGCCTTCGTCGGACAGGTCGGTGGGCTGGTCCCCGCACAGGTAGACCGCGGCTGTCAGGGCGGCGTCGTAGGCGTTGTGCGGGTCGGGCTCCGCTCCCGCACGAGCGGTGATGCCGACCGACTCCCACGTGGCGGGGATGAACTGCATGGGCCCCACCGCGGCGTCGAACTCGGTGTCATCGTCCCACTGGCCGTTGTCGGTGTCGGTGTGGGCTGTGGTGTTGCCGCCCGCGCCGGAGCCGTCCAGGGTGGGGCCGATGATGGGCGGGGTGATGGTCCCGTCCTCGGCGATGGTTGAGCCTGCGGCGTGGTGGGATTCGATCTTGCCCACGCCCGCCAGGACGGCCCAGGTCATCCCCTCACAGTCGGGAGCGTGCTCGGCAAGGGCGTCCACCGCCTGTTGGTAAGCGTCGAGCATGAGCGCGGGAATGCCCTCGACCTCTTCTGGAGCGGCCTGTCCGCTGTGGGTGGTGGCGGTCATGGCAATGAGCGCGATCATCGGCACCAGTCCGGCGCCGCCCAGGAGCAGGAAGAGCACGGCGGCGATGATCCAGGCCTTCTTGCTGTCTACACTCATCGCTCCCCGTCTCGTCCGTTGGTGCCGCGTCGGCGCATGTGGGCGCGGATCTGGCCGCGCAGGCGGGCCGAGGGCCCGGGCAGGGGCACCAGGTCGCCTTCCGGGGAACCGGCAAACTCCTGCGGCGGGTCCGCGTCGGGGTGTGCCGGGGTTGCCGATTCGGGGTTGCCGACGTGCCGGGTGGTGTTGCCGACGTCGTACTTGAGTGCGTCGTTGTGGCGTCGTTGGATGTGGGCCCGGGTGCGGGTGGCGTCAGCGTCGGCGGCCAGGGAGGAGCGCACCGCGCGCACGGGCGGGGTCTGTTGCCAGGCGTCGGCAAGGGCCTTGCCGGTGCGGGCTGCCGAGGTGACCTTGCTGGCCAGTTTTGTCTTGGTGTAGGCCGAGCGGGCGGTGGCGGCGGCCTTGACCGCGCGGGTGGCCTTGGGCAGGGCGATGGGAGCGCCTACGGTGCTGCCCACGGCGACCTTGCCGACCAGGGCTGCGGCCTTGCCGGCTCGCCAGGCGATGCGCCCGCCCCGGGTCTGGTTCATGCGTTGTTGGAGCCTGCCCGCCCCGGGGGGTGCGGGCGTGCCGGGTCTGCTGCCCTTCCAGGCGCGGGTGGCCATGGCCGCGGTGCGCTGCACTGGGGCGGTGACCCGGCGTACTTCGGAGCGGGCATCGCGCGTCATGCCCGCCAGGGTGGGTGCCGATCCGCCGGGGCCGAGCCAGCCGCGTCCGCGCGCGCCGCCCATGCGGGCGGTTTCCAGGCGTCGGGACAGGCGCTGGCTGGCACGGTTGCCTGCCGACAACAGTTTGCGGTGGTAGATGAGCCCGCCCAGGGCGACGATGTCGAGCAGGGCGAAGCGCGCCACCAGCGGCATGTGTTCGCCCGCGCTCATCAGGCCGCTGATGAGCAGGGTGAAGATGGCGATGAACACGCACACCGCCAAGATGCTGAGCAGGCTTTTGACGACCCCGCCAATCCAGCGCCAGAGGAGTTGTCGGCCTCCGCCGGGCAGGAGTGCGGCCACCAGGGCGAGGGGGCACAGCACCACGTGCAGGCCCATGGCCAGGACCGCGATGAGCAGGGCGCACACCAGCAGCAGGATGAGCAGGCTGACGATAAAGGTCGCGCCCAGCAGAAGGAGTGCGCCGAAGAGCCGGTCCGCGGTGGGGTCGGCGTTGTACTCGGCCAGGTCCTGGCACCCGGCGTCGGTCATCAGCTCGCGCGGGGTCTCCTCGTCCCCCCAGGGGCCGGTCTGAACGATCTCGCGGTAGGCCTCCCAGCACGTGTGGCCCTCGTCAAGGGTGGTGCCGTAGTTCAGGGCCTGGTGGGGTTGGACGATGAGCACGTCAACCAGCGCGGTGGTCAAAGGTTCGGCGGCCTGGGCGGGGTCGGTGGAGACCGACTCGCCGTGGGTAAGGGTGACCGAGGTCAAGGCCATGGCGGTGTCGCGGGTGTGCATGAGCAGCCCGTCCTCACCCAGCAGCAGGTCGGCGGGGCGGGCGAGCACCGTGGCGGCCAACGCGCTGATGAGCAGGGTGATGGCGAGTTCTCCGGCGCCCAGGGACACGCGTCCGCGCATCATCTGCACGCCGCACCAGGCCGCGCCCAGCAGCAGGAGCACACCGCCCAGGTCCAAGCGGTCGATGATGGCGCTCTGGTAGGTCTCGCCGATCTCGCGCATGGGCTCGGTGATCAGCTGGGCCAGCTGGAACTCGAAGCCCCAGTTCAGCAGCCAGCTACAGGCGCCGATGATGAGCCGGTTCATCGTCATCAGGCCGTTGGTCAGCCAGAGCTGGAGTTTGAGGTCCCAATCGGACATGCCGCCGGTGTCGGCGGTGATGTCGTAGTGGTCCAGTGGGACGCCGTGGGAGTCGGTGAAGGTGAAGGGGGCGAGCAGGCCCCCGGGGGGTTCGGGGGTGGGTTCGGCTGCCGCGGCGCTGGGGGTGAGCACCACCAGCACGGCGGCCAGCACCAGAGTGAGGGCCCGCCCCCAGCGGCGGAGCGTGAACATGGCGTTTCCTAGGCCGAGGGGGTGGTCAGGATCGAGGTCTGGATGCGTTCCACGGGCGGGATGAGGACCTGGATGCGGCCGATGCGGCGGCGGGTGTCGGCCAGCAGGGCTTCGCCCTTGCGGGTGGGATCTCCGGTGGGTGACAGGTCGGTGGTGACCAGGTCGACCATGGCCTGGTCGTCGGGGTCCAGGCCCAGGAAGGACAGGGCTTTGCGAGCCAGGGTCACGTCGCGGTGGCGCAGGACGACCTTGGTGGCCAGCAGTCCCTGGACGATCTCGTCACCGAAATCCGTGGGGTCGTGGGAGCCGAGCATCGCGCCCGCGGCGTGCTTGCGCCCGTCACGCACCAACTCCAGAACCAGGTCGGTGCCCTCTGTGCTGCTGGTGAGCCAGTGGCATTCGTCCAGCGCGATGGCGGTGAAGCGCGTGTCGGTGAAGGCCATCTCTCTGGCCACGGCCGCCACCAGGTAGAGCACCGCCCGGCCGATGAGCGTCTCCAACGGTTGGCGCTGCATGTGCCATTCGGAGGTGAAGACCTCGCGTGTGGGCAGGGTCAGACCGCTGGTGTGGAAAACGGTGAAGTCGGCTGCGTCGTCGTCGAGCCGCAGAGGCGGAAGGTCGCCAAAGACCAGTCGGCCGAGCCGGTCCTGGGCGACTGCAGTGAGGAGGCCAGCCAGTTCTCGCGCTTTCTCGGCGCGGTCAGTGTGTCCTTCTTCCTCATCGGCGATCCTTTCCAGTTCGGTGATCACGGCGCCCATGTGCGGATCGGGGCTGGCGGCCACGGCGTCCACGGCCTGGGCCAGGGCCAGGCCGCCGGTGGACATGGCGGGCACGCCCAGCTGCAAGGTCAGGTAGCTCTTGGCGTAGCGGGCTCCAACGGCTCCGTTGAAGACCCGTAGCGGGTCCAGGCAGATGCTCGCCTCAGCGTCGGCCCGGATGATCTGGTGCCGGTCCGGGGCAGCCTCGGTAGCGAACTTCGCCCATTCGCCCAGGGGGGTGCGGTCGATGGCGATGACGCGGTCCCCGCGGTCGACCAGCCCGATCTGGAGGGCCTTGAGCAGAACGGACTTGCCGGCGCCGAGCTCACCGACCACACCCAGGGAGGCGCTGGCGTCCTGGCGTGGGGCGCGGGCCAGGTCCACCAGCACCGGCCGTGCGGTACCGCCGTCCAGGGAGATGCCCAGCAGAGAACCGGTGGGGTCACCGACCTCGGTCGAGGCCCAGGGCATGGCCATGGCGTAGTCGCTGGCCAACTGGAACTGGGTGCACTCGGCCAGCACACTGGGGACGGGGGCGCCGGGGAGCATGCTCGCCCACAGGGCCCGTTGGCCGCCCACCGGGCGCATCAGCTGGTACTCGGCTGCCGACAGGGAGTGGTGCAGCAGCTCGGCGTAGCGGTCCACCTCCTCCGGGGTCTCGCCCCATACGCACAGCACCGTGGCGGACTGGATCTCCACCTCGGTGCGTGACCCTTGCAGGCGGGTGCGCTCATCGTCCAGGTCCGCGGCGGCGTCGAAGAGGGTCTGCGGGGGACCTGAGGTGTCGCCGTCGTACTCCTCCACCTGCGCGGACAGTTCCCTCGCCTTGCGTTTGGTTTTCGAGTCGGCTTCGGCGTTGGACACGATCCGCAGGCGTGAGCACCAGTCCACCGGCATCGGGAAGCGGTCGATGGAGGCCAGCCACTCACTGCCGGGGAAGGTGAAGGCCGCCGGCATCTCCACCAGCCCGAGGAAGGCCTGGTAAGCGGTGCCCTCGGCGGTTTCCACCTGCAGCCACCGGCGACGCAGCGAGACCCGGCCCGTGCCGTCGGGTTTGCCGCCCTCGACCAGGCGCACCTCCCCCAGCCCGGCCAGAGAGGGTCCGCGCAACTTCCCCTTCCACAGGCGTGAGACGGACAGGTGGCGGTCGGCGTGGACGGTGTCGGCCAGCAGGGGCTCGGCGATCCCGCGCCGGACCGAGTGGGCCAGCACCCACACGATCTCCGCCGGGGTGGCGGGGCGGATGACGGGCTGGCCGGTCATCTGCCTGTTGAGCCGGTCGGCTTTGGTCAGGTAGGAGCGCACCTGCGCCGACGACGGAACCTGGGGATGCACCCCCAGCAGGGCGGCCAGGGTGGAGGCGGCAGCCGTGGCCAGGGAGCGCAGTTCCAGCGCGGGCCGGTCCGCGGGCAGGGGCAGGGCCAGCCAGTGGGTGCGCTCGGTCAAGTTCATCTCGTCGAGCCAGTCCAGGGTGGCTTCGGTGACCTCGGCCCACTCCGGGTGGACGTCCAAGTCCACACCCTCCACCATCGCCTCGGCCACATCAGCCGCGGCGGTCTGGGCGCACAGCGACAGCAGCATCGGCTCACCGGACAGGCGCTTGAGCAGGTTGGTGGTCTGGGCGTGCAGTTCTGCGCGGGCGCGCGGGCTGGCGTGCAGGTAAGGGCTCGGGGTCACCCGCCACAGTCCCCACACCTGACCGGTGGTAGTCCAGGCGAGGTTGCCGATGATGTGCTGGATGGGGATCTGCATCAGCCCTCCTCCTCAGGTTCCTCGGCGGGTGTGGGAGCGACGAGTAGGTCGCGCAGGGTGGTGGCCCGGGGCCGCGGTGCCCACTGCGGGCTCTCTTCGAGGTCCTGTTCGTTGATGGTGGTCTCGGCACGGTCTTCGGGTGTGGGCTGGATGGTGATCACTCCGCTCAGTCGGACGGGGTCGGGTGTGGGGACGGGGCGACCGTGCAGGGTGCCGCGCCGGGGGGCGGTGTACAGGGCCAGGTAGCCGCCCAGGGCGCGCAGCGGGGCGCGGCCGTCGATCTGTGCGTGGCGCACCGCCCAGGTCGCGGCGAACGGCACGACCATGGGCACGAGGGCGAAGGGGCCGAGCCTCGTCCACAGCGGTGCGGTCTGGATAAGCAGCCACAGCGAGAGGACCAGGACGCCGAGCTGGGTGGCGCTGAACGGCCCCAAGGGCAGGGTCCAGCCCTGGATGCGGCCGATGACCCAGGGGTGGCGGCGGGCCCGGGTGTAGGAGCGCCCCACCAGCGTGTGCTGGTCGGGCGCCCCTTCCTGGTGGGTCACGCCAGCGTGTGCTCAACGGCAGCGGGGCCGGCGGCTTCGACCTCGCCCTCGAACAGGCCGGAGATCGATTCGACGTTGTTGACCAGGGCGATGATGATCGCCATGCCCAGCGCGGCGATGGCAGCCTTCTTCCAACTGCGGTACATGACGTAGGCGGCCAGGACGACGAAGACGCCGATGATCCACAAGGTCGGGGTGACCAGGGCGGTGACCTCGGCGAGCTTGGTGTCGTACCAGTCCAGGACGCCTGCTTGGAGAGGGAGAGTGGTTTCGGGCATGGGTGACCTCCACGTGTCGGTGGTGTGCAAAACCGGGAGTGGTGTGGTGTCTAGGTCAGGGGTGGGGTGGCTACGGCGCTGATCTCCCAGCGCTGGCTGCGCGAGGTCAGCTCCAGGGCGTAGCTCATCGGCCAGGTCTGTCCGCCTGTGGTGGTGACCGACAGGTCCACCAGGACGGAGACGGTGTCTCCATCGCCCGGGGGTGCACTCGCGGTGTCCTCGTCCTCCTGGGCCGGGTAGACGCCGTCGACCTCGGCTGCGGTGTGCGCCATGGTGATCGGCGCAATGGTCGTCTGCGGTGCCATGTAGCGGTCGAGCTCTCCGTCTGCGACCAGGTAGGCCGCAGCCCAGCCCCGCACCGCCTCGGTGAGCGCTGAATCAGCCAGTCGGCGTGAGGCATAGGCCAGCTCAGGCAGGTCACCAGGCCCCCAGGCGCCGACTTCCGTGGGCAGGGTCAGGGCCGCCCAGGAGGTGTCGGCGCCGTGGACCGTCAGCTGTAGGTGGCGTACCGCCGGGGTGGCGGGGTCTTCCCGGCGGGGGTAGACGGCGACCGTGACGGCCCACGCCTGTTCAGCGGTCTGCTCGACGGCCACGGTGCTGGCACGGGTGGGCGCGGTGGCCGGGGCGGGCAGGGCTTCGAGCTGGCGGTCGCTGATGGTGGGAAAAGCCGCTCGTACGGTGTCGAGGTCTCCTTCCACGTAGGCGGTGATGACGCGCTCGGCCCACCCCGCCACCGCCAGGGCTGAGAAGTCCGTGTCCTGGGCGGACCGTTCTGGTCCGGCCTCTGGTACAGCTGGTCCGCCCCGGGTGACCTGTACAAACAGGGCCGCCGGGCCGCTGAGGACGGCGAGCCAGACAACGATCTGGACCAGGATGGTCCGGGCGGTCCGGGACACGTGCGGGGTGAACCACGGCTCCCGTGTTGATGGTGTCGGCTCTGCGGGGGGCGTCTGCTTCACCCTTCCTCCTCTACCTCCGCGTGCAGTTCGGCAAGGCGGTTGGACAGGTGGACGGGGCCGAGATCGCACAGACGGGTGAAGGCGCCAAGGGCCTCGTCAGCCTGGAAGTCCAGGTACTCGCGTAGTTCCGCGATGGCGCGGGCGTTGAAGGGGTTGTCCTGGAGGGTCTGCAGGATCGGCATCAGGGTCAGGTGTGCAAGCCCAACGATGCGCTCGTCGTCGGTCAGCAGGTTCAGACCGTCGGTGAACAGGAAGTCGGGCTCGGGGTCGGCTTCGAAGTCATGCATGCAGATCCTCGTCAGGTCGGTGGGATGGCGTCACAAGTACAAGCCGCTGAAAGCGAGGCCTGTGACAGAGTTCAGCGGATCTGTTGTGCGAGGTAGAGACCCGAGACACGAGCGATCTTGCGGGTGGCGCGGCTGCATCGCTGGCGCATGGCACCCAGGCTGATGCCCGCCTGGTCGGCAACGGTGTGGGAGTCAGCCAGGCTGGCCCAGGCCTCGCGGCCCGGAGACTCCTCGCCGTACCGGCGGGCAAGCAGCGCGGCGTCACCCGCGCTGATGACGCCTTCGGCGACCGACCAGGCCAGGACCTGCACCAGCTCCTCGCTCGGGTGCAGTTGCTCCTCGGTGTGCAGAGGCACGGTCTCCACGCCGAACGCGCCGATCGGAATCTCCGTGACCCCGACCTGAGCCAGGGACAGTGCGCGCTTGTGCGCCGTCCACGCCAGGTGCGGAGGCAGGTAGCGCGTCTTGTCCCTGGGGCAGGTGCGGATGACTTCGTATAGAGCCACCGTGGCAAGCTGGGTGCGCTCTTCGATGTCGCTGATGAGGTTGACCATGGCCCGTGATGTGTGGATGACGCGGCCGATCATCAGCTGCAGCAGGACACGTGCGGCCAGGTCTCCTTCGGGACCGGAGTCCGAGGCGTAGTCGAGCAGCGCTCGGAAGAACAGATCGGTCTCAGGCGTGATGGGACCGGATGCACGGTCCTGAAGGTCGCGCAGACTGTTGGCTCCGCGCAGGCGCATGTCGCAGGCCGACCACGTCTGCACCTGGGCCTGTGCCTGTTCATCGGCGCACAGCTGATCCCACTCCTGCTGGAGGCCGTCGACGATGGTGATGGTGCGGTTCGCGTTGCTGGCAATACCCACGTGCTCTCCCTGGATAGGGCGGTTGCTGTGGGTGCCACTTCAGGGAAGAGGGTTTGCCGACTCGGGCTGCCGATTGTCACGCCGATATAACGATCAATGTGGGAGCTCGCCAAGCGCCGCATGGTGTCCAGCGTCAGTGGACTTGATCCGTCGGCAGACAGTTGATCTGCTGCGTCAGTCGTTTTGCCCCCCAGACCGGGCTTGCGCCAGTAGGGTTGCTCCACACCGACAGTGAGCGCCTGAAAGCGGTACGGATGCAGCTTGGGCATGGGGTGCGGGAGACCGGGGCGCCGGTGAGGTTCGAGGTCGTCTTCCTCGCCCCTGATGGCACCGAGGAACGTCTACGTCTGGAGCAAGCGGCCCGATACCCCTTCGAGCGCGTGCCGCCAGTCCGTTCCTTCCCGTCATTCCGGGGCCAGCGCAACAACACAGGCCTCTGGTGGACCACGACGACCGGCTCCCATGTCGGGTTCGAGTCATGGCTGGAACGGGACCTGCTGATCGGCTTCGACTTCGCCCCGACCGTCACGGGCATCGCCTCCCAGCCCTTCTGGCTGCACTGGCACGAGGACGGGCGAGAACGCCGCCATGCCCCCGACTTCTTTCTCCGCCACGCATGCGGGACCGGTTCGGTCATCGACTGCCGCCCGGCCGACCGGATCGGACCACGCGACGAGTCCGTGTTCGCCAACACCGCCGCCGCGTGCTCCCGGGTGGGCTGGCGCTTTGAGGTTCTCCACGCTCCCAACCGTGTGCGCACGGCGAATCTGCGCTGGTTGTCCGGTTACCGGCACCACCGTTGCGGGCGCGGGGATCTTGCCCGTGCCGCTGTTGAGCTCGCCGCCGATCCCGTGCCGCTGTGGGAGTTGGCGGCAGCCCTGGGAGACCCGATAGGCACCCTGCCCGTCGTGTTCCACCTGCTCTGGTACACAGAGCTGGAGACGAACCTGTCCGTGCCCTTGATGGAGAACTCGCTGGTCGCAGCCCGAACCGCGGCAGCAAGCACGGCACATGGCGCCTAGGGCTCAGTACAAGCGGCCACGGAAGGAGGCGGCGATGGCGGGGCGCGTCCTGCGGCCGGGTGACCGGATTCTGTTCGACGATGCGGAATGGACCGTCACGGCGGTGGGCGAAGCGGTGCGCTTGGTCAACGGAGCGGGCTCCTCGCAGGTAGTCCTGTTGTCGTACCTGCTGTCGTCTACGGGCTTTGAGCTGCTCTCAGGCGCGCCGACCCCGGTGGCGCCCCGCTTGGAGCCGGCCGGGTTGCTGGAGGCCCTGCCCGCCGCGGTGGCCGAGGAGGCCCGGGCGTGGGAGCGGCACGTCCTGGAGGTGCAGACGGGCCTGCTGCCCGGGGCACGACAGCCGCGTGCGGGCTTCGACCCTCAGAGCACGACGCTGGAGCAACGCGAGGCGGCCAAGGCCGCCGAACTCACGGAGGCGGGCCACCGGACGAGCGCGGTCACGGTCAAACGGCGCCGCCTGCGCTACCGCGCCCAAGGGCTGTGGGGTCTCGTCGACCACCGGCACACCCGTTCCTCCAGCCCCTATGGGCGGGTGGACGAGCGTGTCGTGCAAGCCGCCCGGGAAGCGATCGCCGCGCAGGCCGTGCAGTCGACGGGGACGAAGTCACGGCTGCGACGCCAGGTCCAGAAGGCGGTGATCGCCCGGTTCGGAGAAGGGACGGTTCCGCTGCCGTCTGCGCGCACGTTCGATCGGCTGGTCGATGCGCTCTCCACCGGGCAGCACACCTTCGGGGCGGCGACCACACGGCGCTCCCTGGCCCAGCGCCCGGAAGGAGCCTTCACCCGCACGGTCGCGAACCGGCCGGGCGAGCTGGTGCAGATCGACACGACCCCGCTGGACGTGATGGCGGTGTTCGATGACGGTGTGACCGGGCGGGTGGAGCTGACCATCGCCCTGGACGTGGCCACCCGCACGATCTGCGCGGCTATCGTGCGCCCGCGGGCCACCAAGGCGGTGGACGCCTCCCTGCTCCTGGCGCGGATGCTGGTCCCCGAGCCGATGCGTCCGGGCTGGTCGCAGACACTGTCGATGGCCCATTCCCGTATCCCCCACCCCCGATTGCTGGAGCTGGACGCGCGCTTGGAGCAGGCGGCAGCCCGGCCGGTCATCGCTCCGGAGACGGTGGTGATCGACCGCGGCCGGGTCTTCATCTCCGAGACGTTCGTGCGGGCGTGCGACCGGTTGGGGATCTCGGTGCTGCCCGCCCATCCGCGCACCCCGACCGACAAGGCGATCGTGGAGCGCACCTTCGGGTCCATCAACACCCTGTTCTGCCAACACGTAGCCGGCTACACCGGCCCCTCGACAACCCACCGAGGCCAGGACGTGCAGGCGCGCACCGCTTGGACGGTGGAGCAGGTGCAGGAGCTGTTCGACGAGTGGGTGCTGGCCGGATGGCAGGCCCGCCCGCACGAGGGGCTGCGCGATCCCCACCTGCCCGCCACGGTGCTCTCACCCAACGAGATGTACGCGGCCCTGATCACCGCCGCCGGGTACGTGCCGATCCCGCTGGTCGGCGAGGACTACCTGGAACTGCTGCCCGTGCAGTGGCGGCGCATCAACGCCGACGGCATCCACCTGGACCACCGCACCTACGACTGCTTTGACCTCAACCCCCTGCGCCGCCAGGACTCCGGTATCACGGCCAAGGACGGCCGCTGGGCCGTGCACTACGACCCCTACGACCTGTCCCGGGTCTGGGTCCGTGACACCCGAACAGGTGGTTGGATCACCGTCCCCTGGACCTTGCACCACCTGGCCCGCCAGCCGTTCGCCGACTTCACCTGGCGCGCGGCCCGGCAGATCGTGGCCCAGCGCGGCGACGACGACACCGACCAGGCGGCCGTCGCCGCCGCGCTGGAGCGACTCCTGACCCGTGCTGGCGAGGGCCCCGCCCACCAGCGCCGCACCGCGGCCCGGACCCGCTCGGCCCCCTCCCAACTACCGCACACCGCCGTACCCGCACTGCCCGAGCCCGGCCCCGATGAGGAGCAGGGGCTCGCTCAGATCATCCCGTTCGGAGTGTTCGACCCCACCGCCGAGGAGCCCTACCGGTGAGCACGGTTTCCGACCCGGCCCGCGAGACGGCCGGGTCGTTGACGGTCAAGTCGAACTGGGCGCGGTTCGTCGCCGACACCCCGGCCCCTCCCGAACTGCTGCCCCAGGAGCAGTGGCGGCAGCTCTCCGAGGCGGCCAGAGAGGACTACGACGAGCTGCGGCTGCGCCATCACGCACGCCTGGTCACGGTCGCCACGCCCCTGGTCAACGAGATCAGCCGCCTGGGGCGGCGCCTGGTCCTGCTCAACCGCGACCAGTTCTCGGCCCGCCGCGGACTGGTCGTCTCCGGCCAGGCCGGCACCGGCAAGTCCACCGCGATCACCCAGTTGGGCAAGCACCACGAGATCCGCTCGCGCCAACGGCGGGGCACCGTGCAGGGCCCCTACCTGCCCGTGGTCTACATCACCGTCCCGCCGGCTGCGACACCCAAGACCCTCGCCGGCGAGCTGGCCAGGTTCGTGGGCCTGCCCATCAAGAACCGGGCCAGCCAGGTCGACATCACCAACAGCCTGTGCGACGTGCTCGACCGGCTGGGCACGGACCTGGTCCTGGTGGTCGAGATCCACAACATCTCCCTGGAGACCCGTGCGGGCGCTGACGCCTCCGACCAGCTCAAGTACCTGGCCGAGCGGATCTCGGCGACCTTCGTCTACGCCGGGATCGACGTCGAGGCCAAGGGGTTGTTCTCCGGGACCCGCGGGCGCCAGATCGCCGGGCGCTTCGCGAGCATCGACGCGCGCCCCTTCGCCAACGGCACCACCACCCAACGCCAGCAGTGGGGTGCGCTGGTGGCCACGCTCGAACAAGCGCTGTGCCTGCACCGCCTCCCGGAGGGAAGACTCCTGCGCCACGCTGACTACCTGCATCAACGCAGCGGAGGGATGATCGGCAGTCTCGCGCACCTGGTCCGCGAGGCTGCCGTCGAAGCGATCCTGGACGGCACCGAGACCATCACCAAGGCCACGTTGGGGCGGGTGCGGCTGGACCACGCCGCCGAACACCAGGAGCACTCCCGCCCTGCGCCGCAGCGGACCTACACCGGCGCAGGGCGCCGATCGTGAGGGCCATGTGGGAGGTCCCCGTGACGGTGACCTACCCCTTCACCACACCCCCGGTCGCCGCCGAGACCACCTCCTCCTACATCGGCCGGCTGGCCGAGATGAACGGCATGGACGAGTACCTGGCTCTGACCCACATCGCCCTGTGCGGTACGTATGAATCCATCCGTACCAACGGGTGGCACCACTACGACTTCGCGCTCAACCCCCTGGCCGCCCAGCGTCTGGCCGCGGTCAGCGGCTACCCGCTCGACACGCTCCATCGGACTCTGTCGTTTCGGGATCTGTGGGTGCACTCCAAGCATCGCCGGGACGTGCCCATCGCGCAGGGCCACCTCCTGAAGAGGGTGCTGACCCCTCCCTGGAATGTGGTGGCCGCCTGCCCGAGGTGTTCCGCGGCCCGCGGGCTCACCACACGACCGCGGATCGTTCTCTCACCAGGGCGGCTGGTGTGTCTGCGCCATGGGTTCTGGTTGGCGGACCAGCCTCAGGACCGTCCGCTCAAGCTGGGCGGGTATGCCGCTCTGGAGGCCGCGGCGCGCAGGTTCTGGCGCCTTCGGCGCAAGGACGCCGAGCGTGCGGACAAGGCGGTTTTCGCCGCTTACCGACTCTGGGAGCAGTACCGCTACGGGGCGCATCCGCACCGCTCGGACGTCGTCCAGCGAATCTGGCAGCGGCGCGAGGACGTCTGGGGTTGGGTGGTGCGGGATCCGTCCCTCACGCTCCGCTTCCCCGAGATCGTGGCGCTGACCGAGATGATCTGTTCCCAGTACTGGGTGCAGGCGACCAGTCGGCCGTTCACTACGCGCACGACCCACCGTCCGCGACCGGATCAGCGTGACTTCCTTCTCGAAGTCGGGCGGCGGATCGGCCATCCCCGGCCGGACGTCTTCTCCACCAACGCCAGCTCCGTTTCTTCCTGGCTGAGACGAGTGGGGTTCGGGCCGGTCGGCGAAAAGGAGCGGGTAGATTGGCGGACTCTGGTCATGGCCGCGCCGGGATAGATGGTCTGCTACTGGCCAAGGACTTCTCTCGAATCAAGTCCACTGATACCGGAAATCGGGGTGCCTCTGTCCCTGTGTGTGCAGTTGCGACCCGAATGGGCATCCCCGTCGGCTGATTCGGTTGGGGCTGAGGCAAATGCGATCAATGTTCAATTGATCACGCAAGTGGCTCTCATTCGACGCCAGCGGGATTGGTCTACGGGCGGGCAATCGAATATTTCCAAAGTACGTCTGCGGATCGTGCGCGTGAGACCGTTCACGGCCGTGTGGGGCCGGTGCGGCCCAGGCAGGTGCAGTGTTGGCAGGCTGCGGTATTCGCCCTGGGGCTCGGTCGGTGATCGGAGCCCGAGGCGTTCTATCTACCGGCTTGGTCAGGGGAAGGGACATCGCGGCTTTCGGGAGTCAACCGTGGTAGGGCTGGGGCAGGTGGGCCAGCGATGCTTCGGTGACGGCGTCGGTGCTCAGGGTCTGGAGCATGGGTCTGTGTTGGATGTGGTGTTCGGCGGCCAGAGCCGTGTGAGTGTAGGAGCCTGCAACTTCGTTCGGGCGGCGGCCGGTGTGTTCCCCTGCGGTGACGGGAGCACACCGGCACCCTCGGCTCACCCCTGGCACGGGTATCCCGTTCCGGGACACCCGGCCCTGGCGCTCACCGCTGGTTGGCGTTGCGGCTGATCCTGGCCAGGGAGGCCTCGACGTCCACCTTGTTCCGGGGCTGGTTGTAGGGCAGCTTGGTCAGGGCCATGCCCATGGCGCAGGTGTTGGTGATCGCGGCGAAGGTCAGTCCGGCGCCGATGAATCCGGCGATCCACACCGCGGGCGGCCACCAGATACTCGCGATCACCGACAACAGGACGATGCTTCCGGCGACCAGGCGCACCTGTCGCTCCAGCGCCCAGCGCTCGGGGCCTGTGATCACCGGTGCGCCGACGGCGGTCCAGGCGTTCATGCCGCCCGTCATCACCGCGGTGTCCTCCAGTCCGGCCCTGGCGAGCTTGCCCTGGCACTGTTCGGCGCGGTTGCCGGACTGGCAGATGAGCACCATCTGCCCTCCAGCGTCCTGGGTGATTCGCTCCAGGTGGCGGTCCACCTGGCCCAGGGGAAGGTTAATCGCTCCGTCGATGTGCGAGCTCTCATACTCAGCGGGTGTACGCACATCCACGAGCAGAGTGTCGGGGTTGGTCTCGATCAGAGCACGGACAGCGGCGGCATCGATGGCCTTCGGCGGCATGGGTGACTCCTCGTGGGTCTGGTGGGTGCGGGGGCGCCAGCCCGCTGCCGGGCTGGCACCCCCGGGGAAACGCTGTGGACAGGGCCTTGCGTGAGGGTGGGAAGGAGCCCTTCAGGTTAAGCGGAGGCGAGCTGGTAGGCGTTGTAGCCGCCGACCAGGTCGGACACCTCCTGGAAACCGCGGGCGCGCAGGTAGCTCGCCGCGACACTGGAACGGTAACCACCGGCGCAGTGCACGACCACGGGGCGGTCGGTGGCCAGCTCGTCCATCCGCTCGGGAAGGTTGGCCAGCGGGATGTGCACCGCTCCCTTGATGGCGCCGCCTTCGCGTTCGGCGCTGCCCCGTACGTCCACCACGACCGGGGCCTGGCCCTGCCGCAGCGCACTGTTCAAATCGGTGGCGCTGACGCGCGGGGCCCGGACGGTCTCCTGGGGAACCTGGGCCATGGCCGACTCGGGCTGGGGCAGGAAGCCGGCGATGTTGTCCAGCCCCACCCGGGCGAGGCGGGTGACCGTCTCACGTTCCTTGCCGGGGTCGGTGACGACCAGGATCGCACTGCCGGGTTCGACCATCATTCCGGCGGTCTCGGCGAAGCGGCCCTCGGTACCGATGTTGAGGGCGCCGCGTAGGTGCCCGGCGCTGAAGGCCTGCTGGTCGCGGGCGTCGACCACGACCGCGCCCTGGGCGCGCAGGGCCATGAACGCGTCCAGTTCCAGTGGCAGGGTCAGGGCGTCGATGTCGATGGGGTCGCGCTGTTCCCTGTTGCGGGCCGCGTCGTAGGGGAAGTAGTTCGGGATGGCTTCCTGGCCCTCGCGGACCAGTTCGACGAAGGCCTCCTCGCTCATCGGCTGGCACGCGTAGTTGGTGCGTCGCTGGTCACCGATGGTGGACTGGGTCTCGGTCGAGATGTTCTTTCCGCAGGCCGATCCCGCACCGTGGCCCGGGAAGAGGCGGGTGGTGTCGGGCAGTGCCATGAGCTTGTTGTGCACCGAATCGTAGAGCATCGGGGCGAGCTTTTCCGGCGTGTGCCCGAAGGAGGCGGCCAGGTCGGGCCGGCCCACGTCGCCGATGAAGAGCGCATCGCCGGTCAGGACACCGTAGGGAACCGTGTGGTCGGGCTTTTCGTAGACGAGCACGCTGATGGATTCCGGGGTGTGGCCGGGGGTGTGCATAATCTCCAGGGTGACCTCGCCCAGAGTGATGCGTTCTCCCTCGGCCAGGCGGCGGATGGGGAACTGGGTCTCGGCCGTGTCACCGTAGCCGGTCCAGGCACCGGTGCGCTCTGCGATCTCGAAGTGTCCGGAGATGAAGTCGGCGTGCAGGTGGGTGTTGATGACCCCCTCGACGGTGAGGCCCTGGTCGCGCACGTCGTCGAGGTACTCGTCGACGTCGATGCGCGGGTCGATGATCACGGCCTTGCCGGTGCTCTCGTCGGCGACCAGGTAGGAGGCCTGGGAGAGGCAGTCGAGGTAGTACTGGGTGAAGATCACGGTTCGCTCCTTGTCCGTAAGACCCCCAGGGGTATACCGATGATTGCGGTGCCCCTGGTGTGAGTTGAGAGGGGGCTCCGTGCTGCCCTCCAGCGAGGGCCGGAAGCCTACAGAGAGGTCAGGCGAGACTCAGGGAGAATTCTCCGACTCTGTTTGGCCTGGCAGGAGTGGTCTTAGTGTGTTGCAGCCGGAGCAGAGCACCACCGCTCGTCTCCATCTGGGGTCCCAACCTGTCATCACCTCTCTCCTTCTCGCTCGGATCAACATACCCCCGGGTGTACCTATTCCTGGCGGAGTCTTCCTGTATCCGTATGGACGTCCTTACTCGGGAGGTGTCCTGCGGGCGGGCGCGTCCCGAAGACGGCCGCTGTGAGGCATGCCCGGGCCTCCCCGGAGCGTGGATGAAACAGGTTGGAAAAGAACGATGCCCAGGCCAGTGGGCAAGCAGGGGCATGGGTGGCCGCATCAGGATGGCCAAGGCCGCCGCGGCGCGGATCCGGTCCCCGGCCGCCCGGAACCCGCGGTCAGATTCGATACGGTCCTGGTTCAACGCCCGGGCGCGGGTGAGTGTGGACCGCCGCCAGGACACAGGGGACGACGACTGTGTGTCTTCGCCGCGTCGGTGCCCACTGTCACTCGGGGCGCTGCCGCGCCCGCGCTTGACGGGCTCGCCGACCTGCTTGGCCGTGACGTGCACCCGCCACCAGGTCGCCGCTGCAGCAGGGTGGTGCGACCGTACGTTAGGGCTCCCGCCTGCCGTGTCAAGCGGCCCAACGGTCACCTGGCCTCATTACCGGGCCGTCAGGCGAACTGGGCTGATCACCGGACCAGGGGTTCTCAGGGTCACGCGTATGAACTTATGAGTGAATTTGCGCCATGTAAAGATGTGAAAAGTGATATTTGGGCACTGTTGGCTAGAGGAGGGCTGAGCGATGCACATGGTGGAATGGCTGGAGAAGAACATCATCGCGGACCGGGTGCGCCAACACACCGCCGTGTCCGCGCAGAGGGAGCTCGACGAGCGGCTTGTCGCTCGCCTTCACCGTTACGCGAACAACCTGGGGACCGCGGACGGCGAGAAGGCGATCACGGCCCGCATCGACGAGTTGGAGCATGAGTCCGACATCGAACGGCTCCTGGAGGCGAACGCGGCCGCCCTAGCCCTCACCGGCACGGTTCTCGCGGGAACACACCATCGGCGCTGGCTGTGGCTCCCAGGAGTCGTCACGGCTTTCTTGCTCCAACACGCGATACAGGGGTGGTGCCCTCCGATCTCGGTGATGCGCCGCATGGGCATCCGAACGCGCAAGGAGATCGACATCGAGCTCTGCGCGCTGAAGGTTCTCCGCGGTGACTTCGATGCCAGCGCCCAAGCACATGACAACAGCGCCAGCACCCTCGTTCAGTGGACATTGACAGCGGTCGCCCGGTGAACCGCCCTCGACGAACCGACCGCTGGGTGGGCCCCTGCCGGGGGCGACTCTGGTGGAGGCCGTGGCCGCGTGGTCGGTGCGGCAGCCGGGCGCCCGGCCCGGGCCGGCTGGCGGCCTGAGGAGAAACGCACCTACGAGCAGAGGAACAAGCCATGGACTACGCCCGTACGATCACCCTGGACGTGCCCTATCAGGAAGCCGTGCCAAGGGTGAAGGAGGCCTTCAAGGCCCAGGGGTTCGGCACGCTGACCGAGATCGACGTGCAGGCGACGCTGAAGGAGAAGCTGGACCTGGAGATGGAGCCCTACACGATCCTTGGCGCCTGCAACCCCGACCTCGCGCACCGGGCCCTGGAGATCGATCGGGAGATCGGGCTGCTGCTGCCCTGCAACGTGGTGGTGCGCGCCCAGGAGCGCGGCACTCTTGTCCAAGCGTTGGACCCGCAGGTGATGGTACGTGTGCCCGAACGCGATGAGCTGCGACCCATCGCCGAGGAGGCCGATGTCCGCATCCAGGCCGCTCTGGACTCGTTGAAGTCCTGACCGCCCCTGATGTTCGAGGCCGCGGCGGCGGACCCGAGGGCCCGGTCGCGTACTCCCCCGAGTACGCGACCGTCGTGGGTCCGCGGCCCTGGTCTGGGCCCTGCCGCGGTTGCCTCAGCCCTTTTCGTGCCCGACGTGCCTGCGTCGCACCACACCGTCGGGTTGGTGCCCGCCCAGAGGAGCTCCAAGTCGGCTCCGGCTCCGAAACAGCCGATTCCCAGACGATGCGGTCGGTGGGCTCGGCTCCGCACGACAGGGAACACATACGGGAGGGGGTACGTTGGAGGGGGTGAAAGGCGGTGGAACATGGACGTGTCCCCGGAGTTGGTGGGCGATGCTCTTACCCGGCTGCGTCGCGCCCAGGGCCAGCTGATCGGTGTGATTTCGATGATCGAGGAGGGTGAGGACTGTGCGGCGGTGCTCACCCAGCTCGCGGCGGTCTCCCGTGCGCTGGACCGGGCGGGTTTCAAGATCGTCTCCAGCGGGATGCGGCACTGTCAGGCCGCACGCGAGCGGGGCGAAGAGCCGCCGATGACCGAACAGGAGCTGGAGAAGCTCTTCCTGTCCTTGGCCTGACCAGGCCGCGCGGTAAGAGACCCTTCTTGCCGCGCACATTCATGTCCGCCCTATACCCCCCCGGGTGTAGCACGGAAAGTAATGAAGCACAACTGTGAGTGTAGGCCCACGTAACGGAGCAAGGAGAGTGATCACGATGACTTCCGGAATCGATGTCCAGGTGATCGAGACGTCCTCACTGGGTGACCGCAGCTACCTGGCCACTGACGGCGAGGTGGCGCTGGTGGTCGACCCCCAGCGCGACGTCGACCGCGTCATCGCGTTGGCAGGACGCCTGGGAGTGCGCATCACCCACGTGCTGGAGACCCACGTCCACAACGACTACGTCTCCGGAGGGCTGGAACTGGCCCGTCTGACCGGAGCGGACTACGGAATGGCCGCGGCCGACGAGGTCCCCTTCCAGCGGACGCCGTTGACCGACGGTGACGTCGTGGAGATCTCCCCGGGTATGCGGGTGCGTGCCATCGCCACTCCCGGACACACCTTCCACCATCTCTCCTACGCGCTGGAGGGCCCCCAGGGGGCTGAAGGAGTGTTCACTGGCGGTTCGCTGCTGTTCGGCACCACCGGGCGCACCGACCTGCTGGGCCAGGAGCACGCCGAAACGCTGGCCCGCCACCAGCACGCCTCCGCGCGCAAGCTCGCCGACCTGCTGCCCGAAGGGGCACAGGTGTGGCCCACCCACGGCTTCGGCAGCTTCTGCTCGGCCGCCCAGGCCGAAGGGGACGCCTCCACCGTGGGACGGGAGAGGGAACTCAACCCGGCGCTGCGCTTGGCCGCCGAGGAGTTCCTCACCCAGACCCTGTCGGGTCTGGACGCCTACCCCGCCTACTACGCCCACATGGGGGTGACCAACCTCGCCGGCCCCGAACCGGTGGACCTGCGCGCCCCCGCCACCGCGGACCCGCTACAGCTGCGTCGACGCTTGGAGGCGGGGGAATGGGTCGTGGACCTGCGCAACCGCAGGGCCTATGTGAGGGCGCACCTGGCCGGCACCGTCAGCCTGGCCCTGGACGGCCCGATGGCCACCTGGTTGGGCTGGATGATCGACTGGGGAGCCCCTCTCACCCTCCTGGGTGAGAGCACCGACCAGGTCGCACAGGCCCAGCGCGAACTGGTGCGCATCGGCATCGACCGTGTTACCGCCGCGGCCACCGGCGCCCCCGAGGAGCTCGCCGCCGAACCCGACCAGGTCCGCACCATGGACACCGCCGACTTCGCCGCCCTGTCCACGGCCCTGGAAGGGGCGGTACCCGACGGCCTGCCCGCGCCCGAGGTCGTGCTGGACGTGAGGATGGGCAACGAGTGGAACGCCTCCCACGTCGTCGGCGCCGTGCACATCCCGCTGCCCGAGCTGCCCCACCGCCGCGACGAGGTTCCCGAGGGAGCGGTGTGGGTCCACTGCGGCAGCGGCTACCGCGCCACCGCCGCGGCCTCGCTGCTGGCCCGCGCCGGCCGCCACGTGGTGGTCATCGACGACGCCTTCGACACCGCGGCCGACAAGGGCGTCCCCCTCACCGCTCCCGCATAGCCGTCCGGCTTTCCCAAGGACACAGAACCGTTCGGGCGTTCACCGGCGACCAGTCCGCGTGGACGCCCGGCGGCCCCGCGCCGTCGGGGCACGAGCTGTGCTGCCGGGGCACCGCCGTGCGCGCTCGCCTCCCGACCCGTACGAACACCGATGCGCACTGTCGGCGATGGGGTTCGCATACCTGACCGGTGAAGCCGGTCCGACTCTAAGGACTTCCCACCATGGCCATGGCGATACTGTTCGGTCTGCTCATCGGGCTGCTGCTCGGCCTGCTCGGAGCGGGCGGATCCATCCTCGCCGTGCCGGCGCTGGTCTTCGGTGTGGGGATGGGGCTGCACGAGGCCATCCCCGCCTCCCTCGTCGTGGTCGGCGCCTCCGCCCTGGCCGCCCTGGTCCCGCGACTGCGCCAGCAGGTGATTCGCTGGCCCGTCGCCCTGGTCTTCGGCGCCGCAGGGCTTCCCGCCGCCTTCGCCGGAACCGCGGTCGGTCGGCTCCTGCCCGAGCACTGGCTCATGCTCGGCTTCGCCGTACTCATGGTCGTCGTCGCCGTGCGCATGCTCCGCAGCCAAACCGAGCAGGGCGGTGCGTGTCGCACCCGAGCAGGCGGGATCAACTGGCGCAGCTGTCTGCCCAAGGCGCTCATAGCCGGTGCGGCCGTGGGGTTCCTCACCGGGCTGTTCGGTGTCGGCGGTGGATTCGTCATCGTTCCCGCTCTCGTCCTGTTGCTGGGGTTGACCACCCTCGAGGCCGTCGCCACTTCCCTGGTCATCGTCGCCATCAACGCGGCCTCGGGTCTGGCCGCTCATGCCGGAGCCGCAGCCGATCTGGACTACACCGTCATCGCGGTCTTCGCCGCAGCAGCCATGGCCGCCTCCCTCGCCGCTGGCCGCATCGCGAACAAGATTCCCGCGAAGCCGCTACGCAGGGGGTTCGCCGGAGTGGTGCTGACGGTGGCCGCCGGAGTGGCCGGGACGGCGCTGCTGGCCCCGCACCTGCTCACAGCCTGACAGAGTCCCGAAAAACCCCAGCCCACGGCTGCGTCGGCGCCTGCGCGCGCCCGCCAGCTACGACATACGAGCCATCCGGACCCAGAGCTGTTTCCTTCTCGGCAGGCGGCTATCTCCCGTCGACCAGGGCAGCCTGACCAGGCCCAGCTGTCCTGTTGGGGAAGTGATGGAGGCGGCGCGCGTCGAGATCGCCTCCCGTCCGTCCTCAGCCGTCACCTCATACGGTGCCGGACGCCCATCTCGACACACGTCCGACAGGCATAGGACCTTGCCGAGCGGTAAGGGGGACCTCGTGGACGTAGTCCTCGACCAGGGTGGTGGTGAGGAAGAGCAGGCGGACCTTGCCGTCAGCACCAAAGGCGAACACCTGGACGCCGTGGTCGACGTCATAGCCACCACCGGGAGGGTGGGCCCTGCCTTCCCATGCAGTGCCAAGCAGCTGGCGGCCTGCTCAACCCCAGCCATTGCTACAGTCGCTGCTCCTCACCTTCGTCTACGGCTCAGGCGTGGTGCTCCCCTTCCTCAGCGTGGCCGTCGTCTTGGCCAAGACGATGCGCGCTGTGAGACTGCCCCGCCAGAAGGCACGAGCGATGATCCACGCGAGCGGGGCGATGCTCGTCCTGGTCGGTGCCCCGCCCAGATCAGCAGACCGGGGACCACCTTCGTCCTGGCCATGCAGCAATGGACGTGCGGTGATCAACCTCCGCTATCGGGACCCGTATCGAAGCTGCGCTGCCCGTCAGCGCTCGTCGGTCTCGGCCCGGAGACGCTGATACTCCTCTCTGCCGATCTCACCCGCGGCGTAGCGCCGATCGAGTTCCTGCCGCGCTGGGGTGAGCGGGACCTCTCGGGTCGGACCTCCGGATGCACCGCCGGTGACCTGGCGAAACAACCAGATGATCCCCACCACGATCAGCACCAGCAGGGCCACTCCGACCAGGCCCCACAGCAGCATCCACAGCAGGCCCATCCCCATGCCGTCCATCACGGCGACCAGCTCCCTCGTCCACTCGGCGGCGGCCGACAAGGCGTACGCCAAGTCGTTACGCGCATGCACTGCGCCGGGGCGTCTACCCATCAACTCCCACTTGAATACCTCAGTCGTTCCGTTGATGAGATGTGGGAACCGATTCGGGATGACCGGGCACGAGACCTCAGTGTCCTCCCCGGGCAGGGTTTACCTCGATCGCCACGTTGACGGTTTGCCCACGATGAGGGCGTCGGCGAGCCGGGTGGGAGCGCTGGAGTGGTGGAGCAGCCGGTGAGGAGAGGATGGTTGCAGGGGGCAGAGGAAATGGCCGGCGAAGCGGTGGGTGATGAGTCGGCGCAGTGGAGCGGACAGCCACTGGATCCACGGACTGGCGGGGTGGGCGCAGTAGGTGAGTGCCACCACGCCGCCGGGTGCGGTAACACGCAGGCATTCGTCCAATGCGGCTTGGGGGTCAGCGGTGGTTTCCAGTGACCAGGCGGCGACGACCGCGTCAAAGGCGTCATCGGTGAAGGGCAGGCGCAAGGCATCAGCCTGGACGCGTGGCCCCAGGCGCGGATCGACCCTTTCCAGCATCGCCGCGGACACGTCTGCGAGGGCCACTCTCACCTTTGGATGGTCGTGGAGGAGGCGTTCGGAGGTAGAGCCGGTACCACAACCGAGGTCGAGCACGCGGGCTCCGGGCGCAAGCAGCCGGACGAGCTGCCGATGGAGTCGCCGCTGCGCTGAACCCCCGATGGCCAAGAGCCATAGTCGGCGCAGCATCGGATAAACCGGTGCCGCCGTGTCGTAGACGGCACGGGCCCCGGCGGTGGAATCCGTGCACAGCAAATGCCGGCACGCACGTACGGATCTGGTCCAGCGCACCGATGCCGCCCCCTCTTCATCGATCGTTCTTTCCCCGGCCAGGCATGGACCGTTCTTCATCAGGCGGGATACGCACGAGGGATGTGGGTAACCCTCTGAGCAGGGACAGCAGGAAAGATGCTATTCGGGCAGTCCTGCTTGAAGACCCGGGACACGCTTCCCACCTGCCCCGTGATGAGGAGAGCGGGCGAACATTGTCCTCGCCACCGTCTACGGCAGCGGCTAACACCCCTTGGGGGNGAGGCGGCCGGACTTCTCACTTGCCAAGCACATTCCCGCAGCCAATGCGCTCGGCGGCGTGTCGGGCCAGAAGCGAACAGGCCCCTTCGGGCCACAAGACCAGACGCACGACCGGACAGCACGCGACAAGGAGATTCCGCCATGACCGCAGAAAAGGGAAACCCGTGGACGGTGCGGGTCACCGCCGCCCTGGCGACCGCTGCCGGAGCGCTCGTTCTGGTCGGCGCGGCACCGGCAGCCGCCGCGACAGCGCCCCACATGGGCGAATCGGAATGCGGCTGCCCACCAGGCATGCAGCAGATGATGCAAAACCCCGGCATGCAGGAGATGATGCAGTCACCCGCCATGGAGCACATGATGCAGGCTCCGGGAATGGCCGCGATGATGGAAGCCTGCGGCATGGCCGACGGGTGAACCGACCGTCCGTCCGCGACCGCCGAGGACCGCATCGGCCACGCATAGGCCGATACGGTATCTGCTGACCACGGATGTGGACCCTGCGCACATCAGAGGCATGCGCAAGAGAACGCCTACCCCTGGGCCGTACCGTGTGTGCGACGAATACCGTTTCAGCTTTCGAAATACGGATGTGAGCGGCATGCCCCAGCGCGACTTCCTGCGCGGCATCGAGTTGCTCGGCACCAGGGTGCTCCCGCAGATCCGCGCCGAACTGGGAACGCCGTAAGCGCGGACCCCGGCAAGGCGGAGAAGGGCCGCGCCCGGGGCTTCGGCGGTGGGCCCCGGCCGAGACGATGGGGAGAACACTCAGGGCCTTGCGGAACGTCTCGTTGCGCAAGGCCCTTTGATCGTGCTGGCCCCCGCGAGTAGAAGCGGTTCCTGCGAACGAGTCAGGTTCGGGTCGGGCGGCGAAAAAGAGCGGATCGATTGGCGGACTCTCATCATGACCGCGCCGGGATAGATGATCCGCTGCTGGTCAAAGACCTCTCTCAGATCAAGTCCAATGACGCTGGACACATGGAACCCAGGATGGTTTGCGCAGGTCAAAGCCCGAATGCGCGCGACTACAGCCATGGCGATCTCATCTGCACGTGTCAGTCGAACACTGGCGGTGCGAACTCAGATCTGGGTAGCAGCGGTATCCCTGGTGAGGGTGTGAGGAGCCGTAGCGTTCTGGCGTATACGGGCCAGATCGTGCTCGTGGGCGGCCCGAACGGCCTCTGCTGTGACGCCGAAGACCTCGGCCAGGGCCTGGGCATCGATGGACCGCAGACGAGCGACACGTCCGGATTCGACTCCGCGGTAAGCCTGCAAGGGCAGCTCGGTGCGTAGCTGCTCGGCCACCTGCTGCTGAGAAAGCCCTACACGAGCACGCAGGACAGCCATGCCCTGCGCTTGGGGATCGATGAAAGCGGAGGGCGAAGTGTCCAGTTCCTTGGCGAGCAGACGCAGTTTCTCCGCTGCAGGCGCTGCGCCGCCCTCAGTCTCGTAGCGCACGATCATCTGGCGGCTGATCTTCAGCCGCTTGGCCAGGTCAGTCTGGGAGATCCCGGCGGCCTGGCGAGCTTGGGTGAGGGCACGGGGAAGCCATCCTTGTGCCCCGTTCCTGCTGCCCACGCTCGCTCCGCTCGTCTGTACCCATACCGATTACCGTGCATCTGCGCAAGGCGCATTCTATCGAGGGACAGGCGAACCACATAGCCACAGGATCTCAGGGCCTCATGCAAGCTGGTCGGTGAGGCCGCCGCCAGCCCAGTGCGGTGTGCAGCTCTACTAGGCCGCAGGCGAGTTCAGCTCCCCTCCAGGTGAGCTTGTCCGCGTAGTCGATGTGTCCCAGCACCGGTGACTCCAGGTCACGCACCGTTGCGAGGGTGATCTCTCTCAGCCCACGACGCCGCGTTCGGTGTTGGTGGCTTGGGCCAGCAGGGCGCGCTCGTCGAACACACATGCCAGGTGTGTTCCCCCATCTCGGCTGAGCAGGCTAGAGCGTTGTTAGCGTTGGGTGGGCTTGTGCCTGTACGGGCCGTGGCCTGAACGGGGCGGCGGCCCAAAAGCCGCCGCCCCGTTCAGAAGCGGTTCATCCGCCCTTCTTGGCCCGATGCTTCAAGGTGCGCGCGTAGTCCTGAAAGCGCGCCTTGGCGATCACAGACCGGTCCGCCGAGCGGAGCACGACGCCTTCGGGGCTTGCTCCACCACCCTCGTCCAAGGCCGCAAGAGTTGTGGGCAGGCGCCTGGCCAGGAAGGCGTTCATCCCTTCGATGCTGGTCGGCAGCTCGGCGGAGTCGACGGTGGCAAGCCGGGGTGTGAGGTCCACTCCCTCGCGGTCAGCTACGTGGGAGAGCTCCTGCTCACTGAGGAAGTGCTGGCCACCGGTGTCCCGCCACTGCGAGATACGCAGCAGGGACCAGAAAAGCACCTCGACGGGGATGATGGCGACATCGAACATCCGGTATCCGACCGCGCCCGCACCCGTGTACTGGAGCGAGGCCCGAGTGACCTTGTGGCCACCATAGACCTCTCCGAAGAAGACCAGGACGTCACGTCTGTGGCGGGGGATCTGTCCGGCGAATGCGCGTAGCGCGTCGACGATGCCGTGAGCCGGATTAGCGAGCACATCGCCCGAGGCGTACAGAAGATCTTCGCGGCTTCCGATCACGTAGCCACCGCTCGGGAGCACCGCGATACGGGAGTTGACTCCGTCGATTTTTTCTGAGACGTGCACATCCCCACTGAAGCTGAGAGCTTCCTCCAGGAGAGCACCATTCTTGGGGTCACGAGCATGATAGGTAGGGATACTGGGATACTTCGTAGCCGAGTTGAGCGTATCCATATCCAGAAGGCTCATCATATCCATTTTTCCTCCACTGGGAACTGAATGAAAAATTCACTATTTTAACTGGAGGCAGAGAATCGGATCCGAAAATCCTTGAGTGATAAGGTCCTAGTCTTCCCTCCGCGCCGATCTTTGAGAATCGAAACGTCTCCGTGGGCTGCGCGGAAGCGGTCCTCTTCCCGTTCCGCCTGAGCGAACCGTTCGGGGTGGACCTGCAGTACACGCCGCCAGTGCTTGTGGCCTGCGCGTACGCATAACCCGCCACAGTTGTTGTGGGCGAAGCCCTGGTCGTACATCACCGGAGTCGTTAAACCGAGAGCGCGTGCCTGTTCAAGCAGCACCTCAGGGGTGAGCTTTGGGCGCCCGAGAAGTGGGAACCGCGTTTCCCACGGCTTCCACCCAGCGGCAATGGCGGGAGCACGTTGTTTTTCAGACTCACCGATGCCGACGTAGACGACGGTGTCCTCTGGATCAGCATTCTCTTTCAGCCATCGTCGGCACGGGAGCTGTTTGAGTATGTAGGAGCAGGGGGCGATCCTGCTGTTGCCGAGGAATTTCTGATCCCAGAACACTTGGAAGGGCGTGCGGCCGTCGGCCACTCGGGTAAGTGGGACACCGACCAGGGCAGTGCTGTCGATGAGAAACCGGTAGAGGTCAGGGTCTTCGACGAGTGTGTCGGCGAACAGCAGGACCACGTGCTGCGGCCCGTACTGGTCGATGACCTTCCGGGCGACGGCCCAGGAGCTGATGCCCCCGGAGTACTGGACGACGTGCAAGGTCACGACTGCTCAGCCTGGAGCGCGTGCATCTGCTCTGCGGCGTCCTGGTGGGTGGGTGCGCACAGGGCCCGGATGTAGGGCAGCATGTCAGGTCCCTTGCCCAGGAGTTCGACGATGCGCTGGGCGGTGGCGTCCACGTCGTCCAGAGCCAACTGGCGGGGCGTGGCACCGAGGGTCTCTTCCCGGCCGATCATGGGGCCGTTGAGTAGTTCCAGCGGCGCGTCGATACCCAGGGACTGCAGCCAGACCTCGCCCAGTGCGGTACGCGTAGGCGCTGTGTCCAGTGGCAGGCCGGAGAGCTCGCGCGCCTGGTTCCACAGGGCGGTGGCGATCCCTTTGCGCCGCCAGCAGGGCTGTACGCCGACCAGCGTGAGCACTCCCTCGTCGGTCCACAGCAGTACTCCGTAGGAGCCGTCTCCGGCATCAGGGTTGTCGGAGTGGATGAGTTGCCCGTGCGTGGGTGTGGACGGGTCGCAGGGATGGGCCGAGAGCGCGTGGACGAGTTCGCCCAGGGAGTTCTGGACGTGAGTGTGGACGAAGTAGAGATCGAGCGACATAGGTGTCCTTTCGCAGAGGGGGCAACGCCCCAGGATTGACAACTTTAGATTAGCTACTAATCTGAAGTTGTCAATCAGGGGGATCGCCAACCTGCAGGAGGACTCATGGACAGCGCACATCCCACCTACGACGACGGCTATGTCGACGTAGACACACGCCTCGCCGCATTCCTGACCGCACATCCCGAAGGTGCGCTCCGGCCACTGGACCCGAGCCGCCCCTACCGGGTCGAGCGCATCGAAGGCACCGACGAGCGCGGCAAGGTCGTCACCACGACCTTCCTGGTCTACACCGCCGCCGCCTACCGCTCCCCCGACGACCGACTTCCCGGAGTGGGGGTTGCGTGGACGCCCTTTCCCGGCCGCACCGAGTACACCCTGGACGCGGAGCTGCAGAACGCTGAGACGGCCGCCTGGGGACGGGCCATCCGGGCGGTCATGCCCACCGAACGCCCTGCCCCGGCCCGCCGCTCCCCTGTTCCGCCCAGGCCTTTGACGCCACGCCAGATCCAGGGGCTGCGCACGCGCGCTACCAAGAGCGCTACCCCGGAACTTCTCGCGGTCCTTTCCGCTGAGATCGACGAGTTCCTGGCACACGGACGCTTGACCCAGGACGTGGCCGATGAGCTGCGAGAACTCACACAAGCACGCAAGGAGCACCTCGCCGCCCCCGCAGGCACGAGCGAAGGCAAGAGAACCCAGCTGAGCGTGGTCGGGACTCCGTCCGAAAAGCCGTACCCCACCGCGTCTGTGAGCCCCAGCACCAAGGACCAGCGGACTCGGGCTGAACGGATCGCCGCCAAGCACGGCACGGCGCCCAGCAGCACGAAGAAGAGCAAGCAGCAGGAGGACCAGTGAGTGAAGCCCTGTCTCCGGAGCAGATGAGTACGGCGGTGTTGGACGTGGCCACGGCGCGCAGTGTGCTGGATGAGGCCACCGCACGCTCTGAGGCCGCGCGCAGGCACGCACGCACGTGCCTGCTCCCCTACGTCCGGGCCGGGGTCAAGAGCCTGACAGCGACCCTTCCGGATGGGACGACGCTGGGGACGTTGTCCTTCGTTCGTCCAGCACCGCGGATCCGATGGGATAAGGCCGCCATCACAGAGTTCGTGGATCAGACCGCTCCCACCGAGATCGATGAGGACATCGACCCCGGGGTCCTCGCCAACCCGGACGTGGTGCAGTGGCTGATCGAACACCACCCCGAAGCGGTGATCCGGACAGTGCGCCCGAAGTACCTGACCGTGCTGGAACAGAATCTCGACGAAAAGGGACGCCTGAGGAACCCTGACACAGGCGAGCTCGTACCCGTGGCCACCGTGACCACTCCAAAACCCATGGGCCAGTTCCAGTGGACTCCCGACCAGACCCAGCAGCCCCGCCTACTCGCTGCGGTGCGTGCCGGAGAGATCGGTCATGCCGCGGACTTGCTGAAGCTGCTCCCTGAACCACCTGTCGACGAAGCAGATGTCGACGGTGTAGCGGCAGACGAGCCCGAGGAAGACCCCATGGTCGAGCCCTGGCACCTGGCCCAGCTCCACACCCGGATGCGTGAGGCGGGCCTGTCGGACCGTGATGAGGCGTTGGCCTACATCTCCCAGGTACTGGGCATCACTGTGAACTCTCGTAAGAACCTTCGTCTGTCCCAGTGGGAGCACATCTTGGGGGCTCTGGAGCAAGTCCACGCCTCTGCAATCTAATAGCCGTAACAGACACGAGGCAGGGGACGGCGTGGACGCCGTCCCCTGCCTCGTGTTCCTGCACATACGCCCACACCAACCCGAGACATCCACCCCAGCGTGACGACTTCGTCACATAAATGTGATTCTGGAGAAGCGGCGCCCTGGAGGGAGGAACACAGGCCCACATCACCGCATATAAGGGCTTTCTGGAACCCAACCGTGACTAAAGTCATTTATTTTCCATTGCTTGCGCTTTACCGTCTGTTTCCTACACTCGTGCGACATCCCCCGAGCCCTGTGCGGGCAGCCTTCAGCTGCCCTGACGCTGCTGTCAGTACGGAGGTGTCGTGCGCGTCCCCCTGTCCCCCAGAAGCTGTATCCGACCCTGGAGCGTTGCGGCCTTGTCCGTAGCAGCGCTCTGTCTGACCGCCTGCTCGACGGCATCGGATACCGAAGACGCTCCAGTCGAGTCCGAGCCCACGATCGATGACGAACAGGCGACGACCGTACTGGAGACCTACCGGTCCGCTCGCGAGGTCTACATCGACCTGTTGCAGGGCGAATTGGACATGGGCACCGCAGGCGAACGTCTGGAGCAGTACGCCACCGGGCAGGCCTATGACTCGATGTTGCAGGACGGCACCACCTTCGGTGAGGCCGACATCACCTTCCAGGGTGAGCCCGGTATGGATCCGGAAGTCACTGGTCTGGACATGGATTCCGATCCGCCCAGCGCGGTGCTGACGGACTGTTGGGACGACAGCACCTGGCAGCCCGTGCAGAACGGGCAGGCGTTGGAGGCCGCTCCCGATCAGGATCCGCGTCGTGTGCTCAACGTCCGGGCGCAGCAGCAGGACGGTGTCTGGGTCCTGGTGGAGCTGAATCCGGAGGAGGGACGCACATGCTGAAGCGTTCTCCCTTCATCGCGGCGCTGGTGGTCGTGGGGCTCACCGTGTTACTGCCTGTTCCTGTCTCAGCGGACGGAACTGTCGTGTGCTCAAACGAAGGGCACTGCTGGGTTATCGCCGAGGATGGCGGATCCCCAAGCACTCCGAGTGCACCTGAGGGCGGTGCGACTTCCGACCAGGAGCAGGCTGACGCCGAGCCCCAGTGCGACACCGAGAGCGAAACGGTCACCTGCTCGACCACCGGTGCGACGAACACGGTCTCTCCGGCCCAGGTTGCGGCTCAGGCCATCGAACTCCTGCCGCTGCCGCTGCCTGAGATCGGTCTGGCACCGTCCCCTGACAGCACCGCGCTCGTCGGGCTGCCCGTGTGGCTGTGGGTGGAAGGACAGACCTGGAGCGAGGTCAGCCGTACCGCCACCGCGGGCTCGGTCAGCGTGACCGCCACCGCCACACCTGACCGGGTGGAGTGGGACATGGGCGACGGCTCGACCGTCACCTGCTACAACGCGGGCCGCCCCTACACCACCGGGGGCTCCTCCTCGTGCACCCACACCTATGAGCGCGTCAGCGGGTCAGGCCCCTACCCCATCACGGCCACCGTCTACTGGGACATCTCCTGGTCAGGCGGGGGCGCCTCGGGCGGGCAGACGCTGACCCGGGCCTCGGAGTCGACGCTGGCGGTCGGTGAGTCACAGGCCATCGTCCAGTAGGCCCTTCCCCTGTTCACATCCCCCGTTGTCCCCTCTCCCCAGACCTTGTGAGGTTTCGCGATGACGGCTGCTCCGCCGCGCCCACAACGCGCCCCAGCCGACCCTGATACGCACATCGCTTCGGCGCCGACGATCTCTCCGCCCACGCGTCGTCGACCGTGGCTGATGGTGCTGGGCGTGCTGCTCATCACCGCCTGTGGTCTGGCCGGGACGGCGCTGGTGCAGTCGGTGGGTGAGCGCACGTCGGTGCTGGTCGTGG
Source organism: Nocardiopsis synnemataformans DSM 44143 (assembly GCA_000340945.1). Classification (GTDB taxonomy): domain Bacteria; phylum Actinomycetota; class Actinomycetes; order Streptosporangiales; family Streptosporangiaceae; genus Nocardiopsis; species Nocardiopsis synnemataformans. Next base: position 78,925 of record ANAW01000009.1, read on the forward strand.
CGCGCGATGTGCCCGTGGGCCAGGCCTTGGTCGCAGAAGATCTGACCTCGGCCCAGGTGTCTGCGGAAGCTCCGGTGGCGACCATCTCCGCGGACCAGGTTGAGGAGGTGATCGGTCAGACGGTGACCGAGCCGCTAGCGCCTGGGGACTTGGTGACGGAGTCGGCGCTGGATGCCGCTCCCCTGCCCGAGGCCGGGCATCAGCTGGTGGCGATCGCTCTGCGTCCCTCGCAGCTTCCTGCGCAGGGCCTGCGTGCGGGGGATGTGGTGCAGGTGGTGAGCACCCCCGGCGAGGGCGGTGAGGTTCCCAGCGAGTTGCCCGCGTCGGTGCGGGCCACGGTGCTGCGGGTGGGTGAGGTGGACATGGACGGCATCACGGTGGTGGACGTGCAGACCCCGGCAACCGACGGTGCGGTGCTGGCCGCGCGGGTGGCCACGGGCCGTATCGCGCTGGTCGTGGAGTCCCCGGGCGGTGGTCGCTGATGTTGGTGTGCGTCACCTCCGTCAAAGGCTCCCCCGGCGCTTCCACCCTCGCGCTGGCGATGACGTTGACCTGGCAGAAAACGGTGCTGCTGGCCGAGCTGGACCCGTCCGGCGGAGACCTGCGTCCAAGGCTCATGCCGTCGCTGACCGGCAGCCACCAGGTACTCAATCTCGCCTCGCTGGATGTCCTGACATCCCATGATGTGGCCTCTCAAGTGGTCTCGCTCGACCCGCCCGAGCACACCAAGGTCGTGCTCCCTGGGTTGTCGGACCCGACCACGGCCGCCGCGCTGGGCCAGACCTGGACCGAGCTCGCCGAGGTGTTCACGGGTTTCCATCTACGGGAAGGTCAGCCTCCCCTGGATGTGATCGCGGACTGCGGGCGCCTGGGCGTGGACGGGCCCGACGCGGTGCTTTCTCGTGCTGATGTGGTGCTCATGGTGCTGCGCGCCCAACTGGACTCCGTGGCCCTAGCCGCGCCGGTCATCCGCCGGTGGAAAGCCACCTCTGACGTGCCGATCCTGCCGGTGGTGGTGCAGCGCGGCCCCTACAGCCCTCGTGACATCGACCAGAGTCTGGGGGCCCGCGCTATGCGGATTGCCTTCGATGCCAAGGGCGCTCGGGCGTTGGAGTCAGGGCAGTGGGGGCGCAAGCTCGGCCACTCGGCGCTGATGCGCAGCACGGGTGGGCTGGTCAGCCACGTGGTCACCAAGGATCCCCGCCGTGACGTGCACACCTTCCTGTCCGCGGGGAGTGGCCGTGGGTGAGTACGAGGTCATGCCCACACCCGGCCCGGAGTTGGACTGGGCGGTGGTGCGCCAGTTGCGTGATGTGGTGGTGGATCGGCTCAGCTCCAGCCGTGTGTCTCAGGCCCACCAGCAGGAGCGTGGCCGGGAGATCATCGGCCGCACCGTCGCTTCCTGGGTCCAGGAGCAGATCACCGCCGGGCAGCGCCCGGCCAGCTCCTACACCACATGGCTGCGTGAGGCTCTCTTCGATTCGGTGTTCCGGCTGGGGCGCCTGCAGCCCCTGCTGCGCCCGGATACGGAGAACATCGAGATCCACGGGGCCGACACCACGTGGCTGCGTCTGCAGTCCGGGCAACTGGTGCGCGGTCCGGCGGTGGCTGACTCCGACGAGGAGCTCGTCGCCGAGTTGCAGTTCCTGGCCTCCCGGGCCGGGCGGAGCCTGTCGGCGTCCCATCCCCGGTTGCACATGGAGCTGCCCGACGGTTCCCGTCTGGCCGCGGTGATCGCCACCACCCGGCGCCCGCAGGTGGTGATCCGTCGCCATCTGCTGCAGACCGCCACGGTGCAGGACCTGGTCGCGAAGAAGGCCCTCACCCCAGCGCTGGCCCAGTTCCTGGGCGCCGCGGTCAGGGCCAAGCGCAACATCGTCGTCTGCGGAGGTCAGAACTCCGGCAAGACCACGCTCATCCGCTCCCTGGCCGGGCTGATCCCGGCGCATGAGCGGTGGGCCACGGCCGAGCAGGAGTACGAGCTGCACCTGGACAAGGTCGACCAGCACCCGCACCTGGTGGCCTTCCAAGCCCGCGAGGGCGGCTCGGAGATCGGCGCGGATGGGCGTGCGGCCGGTGAGGTGAGTCTGCAGGAGATCGTGCGTGACAGCCTGCGCATGAACCTCTCAAGGATCGTGGTGGGTGAGGTGCGCGGGTCCGAGGTCATCCCGATGCTAGACGCGATGTCCACCGGCGACGGCGGGAGCATGTGCACCCTGCACGCCCGCTCGGCCCCCGACGCCATCGAGCGCCTGGTGGTGTTGTGCGGCCGGTACGGGGTCACACCGGAGGTGGCCTACCGGTGGATCGCAGGCGCGGTGGATGTGATCGTGCACCTGCAGATGTGGGACGAGACCGCCCTGGGCGGTGGCCGCACCCGGTTCGTTGACCAGGTCAGCGAGGTCGTCGGTATGGGCGAAGGGGGCCGCCCTGCCCTGAACACCCTCTTCCACGCTGCCGGAAACACTGCTGAGGCGGTGCCCACCGGGATCGCTCCCCAGTGTGCGCCCGAGCTGCGGCGCGTCGGCTTCGACATGGGCTGGCTTCAGCGTGGCCGCAGCCCGGTCCCTCAGATGGGAGGTGTGTGGTGACCTCTCTCAGCGTTCTCGCCGCTGTGTGTGGCGCCGGACTGGCCGCGGGCGCGTTGCTCGTGATCGTGGGCCTGCGCCGCACCCCCACGAGCCCGTCCCGCACGCGCCGTGTTCGTGTGCCCTGGACCAGGCGTCAGCTCGTGCTCACCGCGACCGGTCTGGTCTTGGGGGCAGCCGGGTGGGCCGTGACCGGGTGGGTGCTGGCCATCGTGATCGCCCCCCTGGCCGTGGTGGGCCTGCCCTACCTGCTCGGCGGCGGCAAGCAGGCACAACGCTCCATCACCCGCCTGGAAGGGGTGGAGGAGTGGACGCGCCTGTTGGCCACCCGCCTGTCCGCCGGGATCTGGGTGGAACAAGCCCTGGTCTCCAGCGCTCTGTCGGCTCCCGAGGCGATCACACCCGAAGTCGAACGGCTCGCCGCGCGGATCCGCTCCGGGCGTACCACCGAGGACGCGCTACGCTCCTTCGCCACCGACCTGGCCTCCCCAGTGAGCGACTTGGTGTGCGCCGAGCTGGTCCAAGCCAGCCGTAGCCGCAGCCACGGCGTGGCACACGCCCTGACCCAGCTGGCCGACCTGGTCTCGACCGAGGTGGCGATGCACCGCCAGATCGAAGCCGAACGCTCCAAACCCCGCACGACCGCCCGGCTGGTCATCATGCTCACCCTCGGCGCCGGTGTGCTGCTGGCGGTGTTCGGAGACTTCATGGACCCCTACGCCACCGCCACCGGCCAGCTCGCTCTGGCCGCGGTCGTGGTCTGTTTCGTGCTGTCCATGGTGTGGATGCGCCGCCTGACCACACCAGCACCCGCGCCGCGCTTTCTGGTCGAAGAAGGGCAGGGATGATGGAGCTGCTTCCTCTCACTCTCGGCGCCCTGCTCGGGCTGGGAGCCACTCTGGTAGTGGCCGGACTGGTCCCGGCTCACCCGGACCTGCGCGCCGTGATCGCCAGCTCCACCTCTACCGCACACCGTCCCGGCCGCGGTGCGGGGTGGCGGCCCCGCCTGCGAGTGCACCTGGAGCGCCTGGCCGCTTCCTCCCTGGTGCGCGCACCCCACCAGCGCCTGGCGCTGGCGCGCGTGAGCCCGGCGCGCTATGTGGCCTACAAGATCGGCGGCCTGGTCGCCGGAGCCGCGGCGCCCATGGTGATGAGCGCCGCCCTGTGGCTGGTGGGAACCCCCGTGCCCCTGATCGTGCCCGCCGGGTTCGCCCTGGCGTGCGCGGTCGTGGGTTTCCTGATCCCGGATGCCCTCATTCGCCAGCGCGCGGACCGGGCCAAGGCCCAGGTGCGCGAGGCCGTCACCGCCTACCTGACCCTGACCGCGCTGTCGTTGCGCTCGGGGTTGGGGTTGGACGCGGCGTTGATGGAGGCCGCGCGTGTGGCCGACACCTGGATCTGGCGCACCATCCACCAAGCGTTGGACCACGCGGTGCTGGCCCGCCAACCCGCATGGGAAGGACTGCGCGCGCTGAGCCGCGAGTTGGACGTGCCCGAGCTGGTCGACATCGCCGACATCGCCACCACCGGGTCGGAGGGCACCGCGGTCGCCGACGCGCTCATGGCTCGCGCCCGGTCCCTGCGCCACCAGATCCTTGCCGAGCAGCGCAGCCAAGCCAACGAGGTCAACGAACGGCTCGTGGTGCCCATCGCGCTGATGGGCCTGACGTTCCTGGCGATGCTGTTCTACCCCGTCCTCAGCCGTCTCCTCGACACCACCATCTGAACTGGGAGTACCCATGATTCCTGTGCTCTTTACCGCCCTGCGCCAGCGCATGGTTGACCTGCGCCGCGCTGTGACGACGAAGGACACCGACGACTCCGGGCTGGGCACCTTGGAGACCGCGATCATCGCGCTCGGCGTGATGGGACTGGCCATCGCCCTGGTCGCGGCCATCACCTCCGCCGTCAATTCGCGAATCGAGGGCATTCAGTAGTGGCTCGGCCTCGTCCCCGCACGGGAGAAAGGAGCTTGGACCGGGGTTCGGTCACTTTGGAGACGGCCATCCTCTTCCCCGCGGTGCTGCTCCTGGTGATGGTGGCCATCCAGACCGGGCTGTGGTACTACGGCCGCTCCGTGGCCTTGGCCGCAGCACAAGAAGGCGTCTCGACTGGCCGGGCCGAGGGAGCCACGGTGTTCCATGCGGCCGATGCCGCCGCGGCCTTCGCCGCGGACCAGGGCCGGGGCATGCTCGGCGAGGCGACGGTGTCCACGGCAGGCTCCAGTGCCAACCGGATCCAGGTGAGCGTCTCGGGCCAGATCGTCTCCCTCATCCCGGGCGTGCCCATCCAGGTGTCCCAAGAGGCCTCCGGGCCGGTGGAGCGCTGGACCAGACCATGACCCCACGCCGCACACACGACCAAGGAAGTTCCACGCTGGAGCTGGCGGTGCTCTCCATCGGGCTGCTGCTGGTGCTCTCCGCAGTCATCGCCATCGGCCGTATCCAAATCGCCTCGCACGGGGTGGAGGAAGCCGCCCGGGCCGCCGCCCGCGAGGCCAGCATCGCCCGCACCGCCACCCAGGCCCGCTCCACCGCCGTCACCGCAGGGACCGCGACCCTGGCCGACCAAGGCCTGACCTGCCAGGGCATGAGCGTGGAAGTCGACCTGTCCGACTTCGGTAAAGCCCCCGGCACCCGCGGCACCGTCACCGCGCACGTGTCCTGCAACGTGCTGCTCTCCGACCTACTGGTGCCCGCCCTGCCCGGGCGCATGAAGATCGACGCCCAGATCGACAGCCCCATCGACACCTACCGGGAGACCAGCCAATGAAACCCCGCACGCGCGAGGACCAAGGGCAGTTGACGCTGTTCTTCGCCATCGGCGTGGTGGGACTGCTGCTCGTGGCCGGTTTGGTGCTCGACGGCGGCGCGCAGATCCGCGCGGCCCAGCGCGCCCAGGCCGTGGCCGAGGAAGCCGCCCGCGCCGGCGCCCAAGCCGTGGACGTGGACGCGCTCATGCGCGGCCAAGCCACCCGTCTGGACCCCCATCAAGCCCGCACCGCCGCCCAGGCCTACCTGACCACGTCCGAAGCCACCGGCACGGTGACCGCGGGGATGGAAACCGTCAGCGTCGAGGTGACCCTCAGCGAGCCCACCCTGTTCCTGTCCCTGATCGGCATCAGCAACCTGTCCGCGTCCGGATCGGCCACCGCCCGCCTGGCTCTTGAGGAGGGCACACCATGAACCACCATCCCGTCCGCTCCGCCCTGGCCGGTCTGGCGGCGCTCGCCGGCATCGTGCTGGTCGTCATCGGCTTTCCCGTCCTGCTGCTGGCCGTGGGGCACCTGCCCGACCCCGGTAGCTGGTCGGCCCGTGCCTTCATCGACGCTCTCACCCGTCCCGACGACGGAAGCCTGTTCCTGACCGCGCTGACCACGGTCGCGTGGGCCAGCTGGCTGGTGTTCACCGCCCTCATCGCCCTGGAAGTGGTGGCCCAGCTGCAGCGCCGGCCGGTGCTGCGCCTTCCCGGTCTGGGGTGGGCCCAGGGCCTGGCCGCGGGGCTGGTCTCCACCGTCGTGGTGGGCCTGTCCAGCCAGACCGCGATGGCCGCCACTCCCGAGGTCGTGCCGGTGGAGATGACGCAGGCACCGGTCAGCACCGCCTCTGCCCCGTCCTCTCCTGCTGGTGAGGAGAGCACCAGCGGAGTCGAGCGGGAAGCTACCGACAGAAGCTACGTGGTCCGCGACGGTGACACCTACTGGCGCATCGCCGAAACCCAACTCGGCGCCGGGGAGCGCTACACCGAGATCGTCGACCTGAACAGGGATCGGGTCATGGGTGACGGCGTGATCCTCACCGGGGACGAGTTCCCCCACCCTGGCTGGGAGCTAGTCCTGCCCACAGGGGCAACAGACTCTCAGAACCCTCCCGCTCAAGGAGAAGAAGCGGCTGAGGAGGCTGTGCACACGGTCCAGGACGGCGAGACCCTCTCCCAGATCGCCCTGGACCATCTGGGCGAGGCTGACGCCTACCCGCAGGTGTTCGAGGTCAACGAAGGGCAGCCCCAGGACGGGGGCGGTGCGCTGACCGATCCCGACCTCATCCACCCGGGCTGGGACCTGACCATCCCCACCACCAGCGATACCCCTGACGAGGGCGCGCCCCAGGAGCCTACGGAACCGACTGCAGAAGGCGGTACGGAAGAAGGCGCAGACGGCGAGGAGTCCGCGGACGCCACCGACGACACCACCCCTTCCGGCGAGCAGAGCAGCGCCCCGGACGGCGCAGGCGAGGAACAAGCCCAAGACGATCCACAGCCTGTGGACAAAGAATCCGAGCCCGCACCCCCTCCCCCGGCGCCGCCGGTCGCAGCACCGGAAAACCCGCAGGCCGAGGCTGAGGACGAGGAGGTCTTCCTCGACGCGACACTGGCCGCGGACGACTCCGACCTCGCCCAGACCGCAGCCCCCTGGGCGGGCTACAGCGCGCTGGCCGCTGCCGGGCTGAGCGCCATCCTGCTCATGCGCAGGCGCGTCCAACAACGCGAACGCCGTCCCGGACACCGCATCGTTCAAAGCGAGGATCCGGAGATCGACCAGGCCGAAGCCGACCTGCGCACCTCTTCGGACCCGGCTTCGGTCGAGCTGCTGGACCGGGCCCTGCGCAGCCTGTCGGCCAAGTGCGCCTCCACCCAGAGCCCGCTGCCCCACATCCTGGGTGCCCGCTTGGGACAGGACTGCGAGCTGCTGGTCAGCGAAAACCAGGGGATCCCGGTGACGCCGTTTCGCCAGCTCGGCGAACGCGCCTGGCGTGTGGACACGACCTCACCGGCGCTGCTGAGCGAGGAGGCCGCCCGCCAGGTCCCCGCCCCCTATCCCGGCCTGGCCACACTCGGACACGACCGTGAGGGGGCACAGGTCCTGGTGGACCTGCCCCAGGTCGGCGCCATCGGCCTCTCCGGCCAAGACACTGCGGTCACCGAAGTACTCACCTCTCTGGCCGTGGAGATGAGCACTTCACCGGCGGCCGACCACGTCAACGTCACCTGTATCGGCGACGTCGCCCCCGGTCTGGCCCAACTGGTCAAGACCGGACGTGTGCGCGCCTTCGTCGATGTCGACGCCTGCCTCAAGGAGCTGGAGCTGCAGACCCTGGAGTACGCTTCGGCCAGCCTGAGCGAGGACATCGCGCCTGAGGTGGTGCTGTCTGCCCGGCCCTTGAGCGCCCAGCACCTGGACCGGTTGAGCCGCGTCCTAGGCTCGGCCGCCGCCCCGCCCATCGCCCTGGTCGCCCGAGAAACCGAAGCCCACCCGCTCCCCGGCACCTGGCACCTGCAGGCCGAAGGAGAACAGGCACTGCCGGAGCTCGACGGCGTCACCCTCACCTTGCAGCGCGTCTCTCAGGACTCCTACGCCCAGATCCGCACCCTGCTGGAGACCGCTGAGACGACAGTCAGCGTTCCCGCGCCCGGGTGGGAGCAAGTGCCCCAGGAACCCCAGCGCGTCTCCACACACAGCACCGCTTCGCCCGCGGCGCCATCGGCGCCGATGTCGGCGCTGATGGACCTGCCCGAACCCGCTCCCGTACAGCCCCAGCCTCTGGGCGCCCTACGGCCCAAGCCCTTGACCGACTACGACGTGCAGCTGAGGGTGCTGGGCCGGGTGGAGATCCTGGGCCCGGACACCTCCACCCTGGAACCCGGACGTCGGCGCTCGCTGACAGAGCTCGCCTGCTATCTGAAACTGCGCCCCGGCCGCACCCCAGACCAGATTTCCCGCAGCATGGGCGGCCCCCGCGGCCCCTGGACCGCCTCCACACGCAGCGCCCACCTGTCCAAGCTGCGCGTGTGGCTGGGCCGCGACGCCACCGGAGCCCCGCACCTGCCCACCCAGACGAACGGCACCTACGTGCTCGCCCCGAGCGTGGGGTGTGACTGGGAGGTGTTCCAGGAGCTGGCCAAGCTCGGCCTGGCTGAGGACACCCAACGAGCCACCACCTTGCTGGAAGAAGCGCTGGAGCTGGTCCGGGATGAGCCCTTCAGCGGGGTGGGTCTGGACCGCTATGGGTGGGCCGAACCCCTCAAGCCGGATATGCACGCGGCGATGGTTGACGTCGCTCACACCATTGCCACTCGCCACCTGCGCGATGATTTCCTGGAAGCCGCACGCACCGCGCTGGCCAAGGTTCTCGAACTGGATCCCGCGTGCGAACTGCTCTACCGCGACCTGTTCCGCGTCGAACACAAGGCCCACAGCCCCGAGGCCATCACTCGGGCTGTCCAGCGTCTGCACATCGCCCTGGACCAGCTGGACCTGGAGATGTCGGAGGAGACAGAGAAACTCCTGGAAGAACTCAGAAAGCAAGGACGCACCAGCGGATAACGGCCCGCATTCCTCCTACCAAAGACCCTCAGGCAAGACCAGGGCAGTGAAACACTCAGCGATTTGATTTGACCTTGCACCGTTCTTGTGTGCTACTTTCTTCCACGCATCCACAAAGACACGGGGGGAAACATGGCACAGAAAGTTCAGGTATTCTTGGTCGACGACCTCGATGGAGGCGAAGCCGAAGAGACGGTGGAGTTCGGGCTAGACGGGTCCGTCTACGAGATCGACCTCAGCGGCACCAACGCCACCAAACTCCGGGAGGCCATCACGCCCTTCGTCCAGGCAGGGCGCAAGGCACCCGCCAAGCAGACCAAGGTCGGCAAGCGGGGAACGCGCACCACCACATCGCGCGAGCGCAGCGGCGAGATCCGGGCATGGGCCAAGGCCAACGGCAAGCCGGTCAACGAGCGCGGACGGATCCCGCAGTCCATCGTGGAAGAGTATGAAGCGGCCCGGAGCTCCTAGTTCCGCTCAGTAGCGAGGGAAGGCCGACCAGGTGTCTTCCCTCGCTACCGGAAGTGCAGGTACCACTACCAGCAAAGTAGCGGCCCACCGCTACTAACACCCCCACGGAGACCATGTCCCCACTCAAGAGCCTGTGATGCGCGCGATGGCCCCACACTTCAAGGCCTTCACCAGCGAAGACTTCGGCCACCACAGCGAGGAGTCCGGGGAGGAGCCTTTGGTCAGCGCCGAAGACGCCGAGCTCGGAGCAGGTTCCCTCGTCTATGCCAGCGAAATCTTCATCGACGAGTTGTTCATGGACGTCGCAGCGCTCACTACCAGCGACTCCACAGCCGCGGACGAAGACGTCGTGACGATGAGCCTGTACGCACTGCCTCAGGCCTACGCTCACTTCTACGACGCCCGGTTCGCCCGCCACTTCCTCGTCACCACAGTGGCCATGACCAGCCGTTTTGTCAGCGGCGGTTCGCGCATGCTGAGTTCCACAGCCGAAGAACTCGCTCTCAAGATGCTCCTGGAGCAAGCGGAGACCTCCCTAGAGCTGCACGAGCTCAACTCGCCAGGCGTCACACGCGCCCTCGAATTTTTCAAAGAAACCGTCTACGAAGACCTCGATCACGAAGAGCTCTACTATGTTCGAACTGCGCGACGGGACGAAGAAACACGCTCTGAGGTGAAGGCCTGGTTCGATCCGTTCAGCCCCGATCGGCCCGTCCACCCCTTCGCCCTCTACGAGGAAAAGAGCACCGCCTCTTAACACCATGGAGACCTCCCCCGCTGGGGTTGCGGCACACAGCGTCGTGGCCCCAGTAGGCAGACATCGACTCACGCCCTCAAAGATCCGCAAAGCCAGCACCTGGGATCTTTTGACGCGTCTTATCTCATAGGTGATTCCAACACGCGCAGGCCTTTACTGACAACCATCTAGGCTCGCGATGAATGGCGCTCTGAGCCGACATGGTGGCGGGAGGTGGAGGTCGTGGCTGAAGTACTGCGCACGTTCAAGTTCGCGCTCGACCCCACCTCGACCCAACTGCAGACTCTGGGTCGCTACTCAGGCAACGCCCGACTCGCGTACAACTTCGCGCTCGCGATGAAGAAGGAAGCCCACCAGCAGTGGCGTGATCGGGTAGACACACTCGTCGCCACCGGTGTGGACGAAAAAGCGGCCCGTGACCGGCTCAAGGGCACTGTCAAGGTCCCTAAAAAGCCGCAGGTGTACAAGGCCTTCCAGCTACTGCGCGGCGACGCCGCCAAGGGCATCGAAGGTCTCGCCCCCTGGCACGCCGAGATCCCCACGCACGTCTTCCAGTCCGCCTGGATCAACGCTGACCGTGCCTGGCAGAACTGGATCGACTCCTACCGCGGTACGCGAGCCGGGCGCCGGGTGGGCTACCCCAAGTTCAAGAAGAAGTTCCGCAGCCGCGACTCCTTCCGTCTCCATCAAAGTTCTGGACGCCCCGTCCTGCGCCTGGAGGGCTACAGGCGCCTGCACCTGTCCGGTCAACTCGGGACGGTACGCCTGCATGGTTCAGCCAAACGCTTGCACCGCCTGGTCTCCTCTAGCCAGGCCAAGGTGCAGTCGGTGACCATCTCCCGTGGCGGATCCCGCTGGTACGCCAACGTGCTGTGCAAGGTCGATTCCAACCTCCCCGGCCCCACCCGACGCCAGCGCGCTAACAACAGAGTTGGGCTCGACTGGGGTGTGCACCACCTGGCCGCCTTGTCCACACCGATTGAGGGCACCACTCTCGTGGACAACCCCAAACACCTGGCCAAGGCCACCACGCGGTTACGCAAGGCACAGCGTGCCCTGTCACGAACGCAAAAGGGATCGAAGCGACGGCACACGGCAGCCTCCAGAGTGGGCAAGCTTCACCACCAGGTAGCTGAGCAACGCGCCACGTTCCTGCACGCCTTGACCAAGCGTCTGTGCACCACATTCGCCTTCGTGGCGGTCGAGGACTTGAACGTAGCAGGCATGACCCACTCGGCTCGCGGCACCAAGGACAAGCCGGGAACGAACGTACGGGCCAAGGCCGGGCTGAACCGGTCTATCTTGGACGCAGCCCCTGGAGAGCTACGCCGTCAGTTGGAATACAAGACTTCCTGGTACGGGTCTCAGCTCGCGCTCTGCGATCGCTGGTTCCCCTCCAGCAAGACCTGCTCGGCATGTGGGTGGCAAAACCCAAGCCTCTCTCTGTCCGAGCGGGTGTTCGTCTGTGCCGAGTGCGGGTTGCGGGTCGACCGTGATCTGAACGCGGCACGCAACATCGCCGCTCACGCGGAAGTGCCGTCTGGCACCGGTGCCCCTGGTAGAGGGGAGTCCGTGAACGCCCGTGGAGGTCGTGTCAGTCCCCCGCTCTCTCGGGAGCGTGGGCAGCGTCCATCGAAGCGGGAAGACGCTGGTCTCAAAGGGCCAGCGCCACCTCGGCGGAGCAATCCGCCGACATCCCTAACGCGTGTCTCAAGAACATAACGCCCTCGCTGCGGTGCAGGTCAGTTGCTGTGAGGTCCACGCGCGCACGGGGTGACCGACGACCTTGTTCCCGTTGCGGAGCAGGCGGGCGTGAGGTCCACGCGCGCACGGGGTGACCGGAGCACTGCGCCTCCCGCCCCAGCACGAGCCGTGAGGTCCACGCGCGCACGGGGTGACCGTACCCAGGTATCTGCGATACCGGCGTGTCGGCGTGAGGTCCACGCGCGCACGGGGTGACCGGCTTGAGGTGTACAGAGCCCTTGGGTCGGTGGGTGAGGTCCACGCGCGCACGGGGTGACCGCTGTTCAACCGCCCCGACCCGTCCGCCGCCCGGTGAGGTCCACGCGCGCACGGGGTGACCGGCCCTTCGTGCCCCCGACCCACCTCGGCGCTGGTGAAGCCCGCGCGCGTACGGGGTGACCAGAGCCCTACCGCTACGACCGCAGCGCCAGCAAGTGAGGCACGCGCGCGCAAGGGGTGACCAAAGCACACCTTCTTGTGGCCGTCCTGGGCGGCGTGGGCCCACGCGCGTACAGGATGACCGGAGACGTGTGCAGCCAAGCCGGAAAGAGCTCTGTAATGCCCATGGGCGTAGGTGATGACCGATCAGGCGGCCCTCGCAACTCCCGGCCCCGATGAGACTCACGTACGCACGGGATGACCGACCGGACGCGTGCCCTCACTGCCCCGGCCGGTGAGGTGAAGGAGGTTGCCACAGTAGGAGCAGCGCTGGGATACATCTGAGGAGCAGGGGTCTGGCAGAATCGGGTATTCATCTGCCGACCACGTTCTATCTTAGAAAATACGAGGAATCCAGGAAGAAATAAAGCCATACCACAGCGGGGAAGGCGCCCACACACCTTCCCCGTCCGAAAATTCACACTAGAGATTTGGCAGAATTTTCGCCTCAGCTCCTCACAAGTTGAAGCTTGGGCCTTCTGTCATCCTCTCCAAGAAGCAACCGCAAACGCGAGATGTTCCACCGAAGTTCCTTTGCGAGACCACGGTGCGTGACTCCTTGCTCTTGAGCCAAGTCGAAGGCCATGCGCAAAAGGCAAGGCACCTCACCCGGGTAATTACTGATCGGCTCCGGAGCCAGAAGGTTCAACTTTTCCATCTTGGCGACAGCCTGATATGCCCTTCGCGCGGTAGCGCCAGAGAAGAGACCCAACTCCCTTGATCTGTAGATCAAAGACTTCAAGTCCACCCCCCACGTCCTGCTGAGCTCGGTCAGCTTGTTCAGGTCGAGCCTGGCAGGGAGCACCTTCTTCATCGACGCAGCGGGAGTCAAGAACTCCGCTGCGAAGGCATCTGCCTCGCTCTCCTGAGCCTTATCCCCTGAGGGAACATCTCCGTGCAAGAGCAGGTGACCCAGTTCGTGGGCAGCGGTGAACCGGTGTCGGTAGACGTTGTTGGCCCTGTCCGGTGTGAGGACGACCATAGGCCTGGGCAAACGGGGCACGGAGAACGCGTCGATTCTGGCCGTGTCATTACCAGCAAAAGGAGTCAGCGTGACGATGATTCCACGGTTCTCCATCTCACGAACGACATGCGGAACCGGCCCCTCGGGGATCCCCCAGTATTCACGTAGGTAACGTGCAGCCTCCTGGGGGTTCTGCGGTATTTCTTCGTGGCATATTTCTCCACCACGGAAACCAGGAAGGTCCACATGGGGGTACTCGACTCTTTTTTCTAGAGCGTAGGCGAGCTCCCATGTTTGCTGTACGAAAGCAATGGCTTTCTGACGTTGTGATACGCGCGTGGATCGAAGGCTCCGGAAATACGCTCCAGCGGAGTCCACAGCAACGTATGGTCTGCCCAAGGCAAAAAAATCCACAGGCACATCAAGGGCTTCCGCAGCTTTTTGTAGGTGGTCAGCACGCGGGGGTGTCGTGCTCGACTCCCACTGGCCGACTGCAGCGGCGCTGATGCCGATCTGCTGTGCCAGTGCCGTCTTGGTGATACCGGCCAGGTGACGGGCCTGCGTCATCCTGGCCGGATCGAAAACTTCCGCGATCTGCGCTGCTGAAGGCTCGTTGCCGCCTTCGTTGATCACCAGACGGAGTTGTTCATGGCCTTTCATCGGTTCCGGTCTCTGTGGTCGTTTCGGGTTTTTCGCTGTCCACATGGGTCAGCGGTCGGCGAGGCGCGAGCGAAGGAGTCGTCATCGGCGCGTCGTCGAACCTACGAGCAGCGGTGCCACCGCCACCCCCCGAGGGCGAGAGGGGTCGCACGGGCGAAGGACCTCCGCCGCCTTCCAGACCACTCTCTCCCCAGCCGATCCCGCTCGTGGGGGCCAGAGGCAAGGCTTCCTGGTAGTTCCACACCACTTCGCGTCCGTCCGCGGTCAAGGCCGCGTCGCCCCAGACCGCGTGCGTGATGCCTGAGCGCGGGTTGCTCGCATAAGCGATGAACACCACGCTCGCAGCCTCGGCCAGGTGGCGGATCTCCTCCTGGGTCTGTTCCCACTCGGCTTCGGACTGTTCCGACAACAGGTCCTCGTCCAACGTGAGCTGTCCGTACTCGGGGGCTGGGGCCAGCGAGAGCAGGGTGCGCCGAACTTCCGTGAGCTTCTTCATCATCGCCTGCTCCGGGCTGGCCTCCCGGACGTCGGAGTACCGCCAAGGGTAGAGCACGACGTTGCCGATCCTCACCAACTGGTACTGAGCCCCATGAGGCTTGAACACCTGGACCCCGTCCAAATCCTTCAGCTCTCGGACCAGTTCCTCGTGCTGGATCAGCCAGAGCAGACCGTAGGCGTGGTTGCTGCCCAGCTCCATCTCGATGTGTCCGTTCAGGCTCCGCCGGTGGGCGTTCCCCAGAGCCTGGATGACCTTGCGTTGGACCTCAGGGGCGAGCTGGCCGAACTTCCCCACTGCCCAGGGGGACACTTCCTCAGCGCCGGACATGCAGGCTCCTCATCTCACCGTGCTTGAGAATCAAGCAGTGGACTACAAGTAGCACTTTAGTTTTGCCCGAGTCTAGCTCAACCTTGGTGTGTCCTTCGCCTCTCCTATGCCTCAGCACCCCACAGCGGTGCGGCTGCTGGACCGGAGCGATCTCCCGGGCCTTCGTTGCCCTCAGCCAAGCCGTCACCGATCTCCACCTCGGAATTGGCGTGCTCAGCTGGATAGAGCAACCACAGCTGCCAGTGCCGTGGCCCCGGCAGCGATGACGGTGAGGGTCGCGGCGGCGGTTGCCGCAGCGCGGCCGATCGCGCTCGGGTAGCTGGCACCGTCACGGCGGGCCAGGTAGGCGGCCCCCACACCGGCCAGTACCGCCACAAGCCCGCTCAGGATGCAGGCGAGCGCCAGCAGCATCATCCACTCGGCCATGGGCTTCTCCTCCGATTCGGTTCGGCGTTGTCGGCGTCGAATCTGGTCGAAGGGGTGGCCGACGATGACCACCTGGACAAAGATGAACAACGACGTACAGGCACAGCAGGCTCGGTGGGAGTGGGTGTGAGGCAGACAGACACATGCGAGCAACCCACACCACAGGACGCGCGCGCTCAGCTGGGCGATCGTTTGGACACCGCCCGGCTGAAAGCGCGGCTGAGCAAGAGCCAGTTGGCCGCACGTGCGGCCTTGAGCCGCACCACGGTCACCGCGGCCCTCAACAACACCGGAGCGATCCCGTCCAAGGAGACCGTCACTGCCCTGGCCAGAGCACTCGGCCTGGACAACGCTTCGCTCCTGGCGCTACGCGAAAGGGCCTCCGGGGGGAAGCCGGTGTCCGGTCGTCGAGCCGGACAGGGCCCAGCGCCGGGCCCGAGCGTCGTCCACACGGTCCAGGGCGATGTTTCCGGCACCGTGATCATGGCCGGCGGCGAGATCACCCTCACCTCCCACCCGCGACCCGGACACACCCCTATCGCCGACCAGGCCGCCGGGGTCGATCACCTCTCCCCGGCTCAGTTGCAGGTGCACGCCGCGGTGCTGCCCGCCCCCGACCCGGGCGGCTACCCCTTCCTCACCCCCTACCTGCCCCGCCCCCACGACGTCCGGTTGTGTGAGTCCCTGGAACCTGCTCTGGACGGGGAAACGTCGGTGCTGGTGATGCTGACCGGCGGCTCCTCCACCGGCAAGACCCGCGCCCTGTACGAAGCCCTGCACACACAGGCCCCCCGCCGCGGCCTGCTGCGCCCGGCCACCGCGAACGACCTCCTGCGTCTTCTGGCCGACGCCCAGGTGGACGACCAGGTGGTGCTGTGGCTCAACGAGGCCCAACGCTTCTTCTACGGCACCAGCGCTGCCGAGGCCGCCGCCGCCCTGCACCAACTGTTGCACCAGCGCACGGGCATCGTGGCCATGGGCACCTTGTGGACCTCCCCTTACTGGGAAGAACTGACCCAGTTCGGGACTCCTACCGACCCGCACGCTCAGGTCCGCGAACTACTCACCAACCCGGCCACCGCCCACATCCCCGTCCCCGACCGCCTCTCCCCCGGCGAGCAAGACGAGTGGAAGACGTTGGCCATAGCACGCGACGACCGGCGTATGCGCGACGCCCTCCACGCCGGGGCCGCCGACCGTGGCCGGGTGGTCCAACACCTCAGCGGCGGCCCCGCGCTCCTGGCCGCTTACGACCAAGGCCCCGGCCACACCTTCACCACCGTCGAACACGCCCTGCTCACCGCCGCCATCGACGCCCGCCGTCTGGGTCACCGCGCTCCCCTGCCCGCAGCCCTGCTCGCCCAGGCCGCCGACGCGAACCTGGACCCCCGCGAACGCCCCACCGACCCCGACTGGGCCCAAGCAGCACTCACCGCCTTGTGCACCGGCCGACGCCCGAATGGCGCGCGCACCGACATCCGCCACACCCTGACCGCCCTACACCCCCACGTATCCCGCGCCGGCGCCGAGGTCGGCTACGAACCGGCCGACTACCTCGACCAACACCTGCGCCACCGCCGCGCCGACCAACTCGGCAGCCCCGCCCTGTGGCAGGCCCTGCTCGACCACACCCACGACCCCGACACCCTGCACACCCTGGCCCAAGCAGCCGAAGCTCGTGGGCTGTTCCAACACGCAGTCCGGCTCTACCACGGGGCAATCCTGGCCCGCCATGCCACCTCTTCGTGGCACCTCCTACGTCTGCTATCCCCGGACACCGATCCTCATCAGCACGGAGCCCACTGGATTGCCTCTCACACCGCCCCAGACGGTTTCATCAACCTGTTGTGGGAGCTGAGCAAGGCGGGACAGGAACAAGCACTGGTGGCTTTGGCTATCCGTGCCGCCACCCACGCCGACCCCACCCATGCAGGCAGGGCCGCCGATCTGTTGAAGATGTTGTGCAAGACCGAACAGAAACAGGCAGTGGCGGCTTTGGCTATCCGTGCCGCCACCCAGGCCGACCCCACCGATTCGAGCAGTGTTGCCCACCTGCTGAAGATGCTGCACGAAGCAGAACAGAAGCAGGCGGTAGCGATTTTGGCTATCCGTGCCGCCACCCACGCCAACCTCTCCAACCCAGACGGCGTCGCCGATCTGCTGTGTGATCTGCACGATGCAGGGCAGAAGCACGCACTGGCGACTGTGCTGGAGCGCAACCCCGCCGCCCACGCCAACCTCTCACACCACACCGACCCGCTCAGCATCGCTAATTTGCTAGGGGTACTGCGGGGTTTCGGGCAAGAGCAAGCGGGAGCAACTCTGGCTACGCGCGCTGCCGCCCACGTCGACCTCAGCAATGCGCAAGATGTCGCCTGGCTGCTGTGGGCGCTACGCGAGGCAGGACAAAAGCACGCACTGGCGACTGTGCTGAAGCGCAACCCCGCCGCCCACGCCAACCTCACCAACCCGGACGGCGTCGCTCAGCTGCTGCGGGAACTGCACGAAGCACAGCAGGAGCAGACGGTAGCAGCTCTAGCCACTCCCCCCGCCAGCCATGTCAGCCTCGTCGATCCGGGCGGCGTCGCCCACCTGCTGCAGGAACTGCACAAAGTAGGGCAGAGGCAGGCGGTGGTAACTCTGGCCATCCGCGCTGCCACCCACATCAACTCCACCGATCCGAGTAGCGTTGCCCACCTACTTGAGGCACTGCGAGATGTGGGGCAAGAGCAGGCGTGGACAACTCTGGCTACGCGCGCCGCCACCCACACCAACTTCGCAAACGCAGAGGACCTCGCCAGCCTGCTGCGGAGCATAGGACAGCGCCAGACAGGAACGACTCTGGCCACCCACATCTCAGCCCACATCGACCTCATCAACCCGTCCAAGGTCGCCAAGCTGCTGCGGGCGCTGCAGGAGGCAGGGCAAGAGCAGGCGTGGGCGACTCTGGTTACCCGCGCCGCTGCGCACGCTGACCCCACCAACACGGAAGATATCGCCGACCTGCTGTGGATGTTGCGCTTGATGAAGCAGGAGCACGCGATAGCGACTGTGCTAGAGCGCAACCCCGCCGCCCACGCCGAACTCACTAACCCATTCGAGGTCGCCAGGCTACTGCAAGCGTTACATGAGGTAGGGAAGGAAAAGGAGGTGGCAACTGTGCTGAAGCGCAACCCCGCCGCCCACGCCAACCTCACCAACCCGGACGGCGTCGCTCAGCTGCTGCGGGAACTGCACGAAGCACAGCAGGAGCAGACGGTAGCAGCTCTAGCCACTCGCGCCGCCAGCCATGTCAGCCTCGTCGATCCGGGCGGCGTCGCCCACCTGCTGCAGGAACTGCACAAAGTAGGGCAGAGGCAGGCGGGGGTAACTCTGGCCATCCGCGCTGCCACCCACATCAACTCCACCGATCCGAGTAGCGTTGCCCACCTACTTGAGGCACTGCGAGATGTGGGGCAAGAGCAGGCGTGGACAACTCTGGCTACGCGCGCCGCCACCCACACCAACTTCGCAAACGCAGAGGACCTCGCCAGCCTGCTGCGGAGCATAGGACAGCGCCAGACAGGAACGACTCTGGCCACCCACATCTCAGCCCACATCGACCTCATCAACCCGTCCAAGGTCGCCAAGCTGCTGCGGGCGCTGCAGGAGGCAGGGCAAGAGCAGGCGTGGGCGACTCTGGTTACCCGCGCCGCTGCGCACGCTGACCCCACCAACACGGAAGATATCGCCGACCTGCTGTGGATGTTGCGCTTGATGAAGCAGGAGCACGCGATAGCGACTGTGCTAGAGCGCAACCCCGCCGCCCACGCCGAACTCACTAACCCATTCGAGGTCGC
The DNA here is from genome assembly GCA_000340945.1 of Nocardiopsis synnemataformans DSM 44143. Taxonomy (GTDB): domain Bacteria; phylum Actinomycetota; class Actinomycetes; order Streptosporangiales; family Streptosporangiaceae; genus Nocardiopsis; species Nocardiopsis synnemataformans. The sequence goes on from ANAW01000009.1 coordinate 97,959, forward strand.
CAGGCTACTGCAAGCGTTACATGAGGTAGGGAAGGAAAAGGAGGTGGCAACTGTGCTGAAGCGCAACCCCGCCGCCCACGCCGACCTCGCCAACACGGAAGGTATCGCTTACCTGCTGTGGGTGCTGCGCCGACTGAGGCAGGAGCACGCGATAGCGACTGTGCTGGAGCGCAATCCCGCCGCCCACGCCGACCTCACGGATCCAACCAAGGTCGCCGACCTGCTGCAGGAGCTGCAGAAGGCAGGGCAGGAGTACGCGGTAACAGTTCTGGCCACCCGTGCCATAGCCAACATTGACCTCATCGACTCGTTCGGCATCGCTCCCCTGCTGCGGGTGCTGCACGAGGTGGGGCAGAAAAAGGCCGCGGTGGCGTGGGAGCACAGGCTCTTGAACGCAGGCCAACTCCGTACGCTGTCTTCGTCCCTGCTGCCCTACGGCCGTGAGCTCGACGGCTCCCCCGCACAGCCGTGGTCCTGGAACGAACTAGATCTGTGACCCGCCTGCGGCTCGTACTGCGCTGAACGGATCCCCTCATGGTCGGTGGTTCGTCACGCACGTCACGCTGAGTGGGGACGACCAAGGCCGCCGACCAAGGGGTGGCACGCCCGGACCAGCCTGTACCACCGGTGTACCAAACTGGTCCACGAGGTGCATTACGCACCCGACGGACTGTACAGATATCAACAGCGAACACTCGTAAAGAACGGTGCGTGTACCAGGACGAGCCACACCGGTACACGCACCAAAAACTCATAGAAATCTGAAGAGGAAATGAGGCGGCGACCTTATCGCAACCTTCCTATTTTCAGATTTCTCCTCGTTCCGCTGACCTTTCTATGATCGCTCTAGCCCAGCGCCGAGACCTACCGTACTTCTCAGCGATCCTGCGCTCAGAGAGCGGACTCCCAATACGCACACTCTCCCTGTACGCCGTGATGGCCCGCTGATCGACATCTAATGCTTCTGTGGGCTTTTCCACGTCAGTTTTGCCGTTGGTGCGCACAAGCCACATGAGCATTTCATAGCACCCCACCAAAGCAACAGCTGGCCACGCGGCCACAATGGACCCGACGAGCCCGTTCTGCCACCCGTGAGCGACATTCGCCGCCAAGGTTGCCGTGATCCCGAGCCACAGCAGCATCCATGCCAAGGGAGGAGCTTTCACCCCAACTCTGGCCGAGTGCAGGATGACCATCGACGCCGCGTAGACCAGGCCGTCGATCGTCAGGGGGATCATGATCGCTGTGGCCCCGCTCTCTCCGTACTCGGTGACCACGGCGTATGCGTGCCGGTAGGAGACGATAGCGGCGATGACGGCGACTCCACAGACCACCAGCTTGGTGGTTCCGCGGATGAACAGATCGGTTCTCGGCTCTTCCTTGGTCTTGTCTTCCTCGGCCAGGGCCCACCTCGCTTCACTCTGTCTTCGACAGAGGAAGGGTCCTCAGCACCAAGAATGTGACAGGCCTCTGGGCAAAAATCGATCCTGTTTCCCTAGAGGCCTTGGGCGCCTACCGGTTCGCCTCAGGTGCGAAGACGAACGACCTGCAATACAGCACCGTTCGGTCCACGCTCAGGCTTCACCAACCAGCACAGTGAGCGACGAAACTTCGTTGCTTCTGTACCAGTGCTCCAGCAGGCGCATCGGTGGCGTTGGCACCGCATTGGTGGTAGGTTGGATACCGCATTGACAAAGGGTTGCTACAGACGCATGCACTGTCATCTGTTAAGGTGGTTGGTGAAGAGTCGGCAAGAACCATCCGGTACGAGCTGGGATGGGGCAACATGCCCTGGCAGCCCGAACCCCTCTTGACCATACGAAATGGCATCAGAGGGCATGCACCGACACTAGTCAAACCTTGAACTAGGGCACTGCTAATGCGGTTAGGGGGCAACCCCTTCCGGGGTTCAAATCCCCGATCCTCCGCGCTCCGACCTGGGGCTTCTCGTATCACGCAAGTGAGAGAAGCCCCAGGTCTTTTCGTGTCCGGGGGACGGTCGGCAGGGGGTCCGTGCCGGTCACACGCGCCGGCCGCCCGCGGCCCGCCGCCCCGTCAGCCGGACCGCAGCGAACCCGCGAGCTCGGACCAGTCCTGCGACCCCTGGACGCACGAAACGTCCGCCCGCTCCTGGCGCGACCCGGGCAACGCGGACGACCGGCCCCCGTGACGATTCCTGGCGCGTACCGGGCTGGAGGTCCACCCCCGACCCCGCACCACCAACGAAAAAGTCAGCAGAAACCACAATGACCGTGAAGCCCGTGCTTTCTTGCGTCTTCTGTCGAAACCATCCCGGACCGGATCACCTCCACAGCGACGGAACCTGAACGGCCCTTGGACGGCGAGGGCTACGGGATCCACCGTCGCAGCAACGACAGCGGCACTAATGGCGGCAAAAACGGCACATAATGATGCCCGCAAAAAAGCCTTCAAAGTCCGCAGTTCCCCGAGGACTTCCTTCTCCGGCAGACTAGACCGGTTGCGATTCCATCATCACTGAGGTTCGCCGATGCTCTGGTTGGTCTGGCGGGTGGCGCTGAACTTCAAGACGGAGTAGTCGTCCACCCTGGTTTCACCGACCTTGGTAAACCTCACCGGGTGACCCTTGTGCCATTGCCGCTCAAAACTGCCGAAACCGGTGAGAATGAGGCGATTGCCTCGACTTACCACATCCAACAGTTCTGCCATGGCGGCATCGTAGACTTGGGAGACGACCCTCTTCGGAAGCCCGGCGCGGCGCGCCACCGACGCGATGTACATGCGCTTGGTCACGCGTTCTGATCCTGTGGGGGTCTCGTGCGCCGCCATGTCCGGTCCTCCGTGCTGATCAGGGCATCATGCCATGGTTTTGCTCGTATACGAGTGTATCCAGCGCCTGTTGGAGGGTCAAAACACTGCTCGGCGCGCCGGTGGGGGTTTCAGCCGAACTGGGGGTCGTCGTCGAGGAACTCCGTCTGCTCCTCCTGGATCACCACCTTGCGCTTCGGCCGCGTTGTGCGAGCGTCGTCCCGCCCCGCGTTCTGGGCTGCCTGCATCCGCGATTTGGCCGCCTGCTGCGCCAGATTCAGGCCCGACTCGGCCGCATCCTTGACGACGCGTTCGACACCGCCCCCGTTCTCGATGCGCTTCTGCGCCATATCATCCATTTCCGCCCAACGCTTCTGGTCCTCAGGTTCGACGCCGAAAACGTGCGCCCAATCAATCTTGTCCATTGTATTCCCCTCCTGTGTTCTTCCTTGTGCTTCCCAGCCGTGGCGACCGTTCAGCCACCGATCTCAGGCTCGTTGTCGCGCTCCGGAGCGGCCAGCGACGGAATTCCGCTGGCAGGGATTGGTCTCCCTGTTCGCACGCCGTTTGCGGCCTGGTTCTGTCGCACGTTCTTCTCGTTCCGCACAAGAACGCCCGGAGTCACCGACGAGACGCCCGTGGAATCGGCGACCGGGGTCACAGCCGTTTCTCTCCGGCTTTCTGCGTCCGGCCCCCGACCCCTGTGCTCCGTGACCGGATCCAGCTCACACCTCTCACATTCCTGCTGATAGGTGCTCTGGCGCTGACCGCTGTACCCGCGCTCCAGCGCGGCCTCGTACTCGTGCTGACGCCAGTCGCGGGGGTCCCCGCCGCCATGGGCGGTCAGGTCGTGTACGAACTTCTCGCAGGAGGGTTCAGCCGAGACCACCTTCTCCAGCGCTCGCACATAGGCCAGGGAGTGGAGACGATCCTGCTCTTCGAGGTTGAGGAAGCTCATCGAAGTGGACATGCCGCCCATCTCGCGCGCCCGAGTGTTGGACGCCTCGTCCTGCCCCCAGGGCCTACGAAGCGTCTCTGGGTCGGCCGGGTCAAGAGGGCCCAGTGCGGTGGCCCTGTTGCGCCATACACGCACGACGGGCCACATGTTCAGAACCGGGTTCTTCCCGCCGTTCGTCCGCACCGTGCCGAGGACGTCGTTCGCCATGTGGTCCGACATCGCCTCGATCAGCACGACGCGCTTCGCTCTGTCGTCCTTGGCGACAGCCAGAGCGGCCTCGTTCATGAACCAGGCGCCTTCGGCGCGAGCCGCGCGTCCCAGCGGGACGCCCTTGGCTTCCATCTCGGTGAGCCGTTTCTCGTCGACGTCGCCGTGCTCGTCGACCAGGCCCGCCCTGCGGCACGCTTCGCCCCTTTCGCGCACGACCACACCCCCGGGCGCAGTGACGGGTGCGGACGCGGACGACCGTGTGGTGGCGCCACGCTCACGGCTGCCTGGCGACGAACTCCGCCGTCCATCCCCCGGCTCGTCGTCGACGATGTCGGCGTCAACGATGTCGGCCTCCTCCGCTTCCGCGGGAGAGGCGCGCTCTGGTTCGGCCCAGACCCGCGCGCCCTGCTGCTCGCGATCACGGGCCGCCTGCTGGCCGAAGTCGTCGTACTCCGCGATCAGGTCGCGCATCCGCTGTTCCCACTCGGGTTCCAGGCTCCGGCGCCACTGTGCCACCAACTGTGGGTGTGTGTGGTCCAGGGCTTGCAGGGATTCGACGAACCCGCTGATGTAGACCAGCTTCTGGTCCTTGTCGCTGAGCCCGTCACCACGCATGGACGCGAACATCACCCGGGAGCGGCCGAGTCGCGCACGTGCCGTGGCGTCCTCGGTCAGCTCGACCGCTTCGGGATACTCACGGGTGGCGGAGCCGATGACGTACTGCTCCAGAACCTCGCTGAACTCGGCCGGGCTGTTCGCCCCGGTGAGTTCGCCGTACACGGTTCGGGCCACCGCGGCGCGGTGCTCGTCGACGCCCATCGGCTCGCGCAGCGCGAAGGTCCCGCCGGTGATCACGTCGCCGTTGCAGGAGTCGACGTAGTCACCGGTCCAGGCCGTCACCGACTGGGTGGTGCCCGACAGGACGACCGTCCGCGGTCCGGTCTTGACGAACCGGCCGTGGCCCAGCTCGGAGAACACCGCCGCCTGCTCGGGGTCGCGTTCGATGAGTTGGCCGACGACGATGCGCATGTTGCGCGCCACCGCCTTGCGATCCAGACCGTCGGCGTCCACGTATCCGTAGAGCGCGCTGAGGGCGCTCTCGTAGTTCTGCCTGACCCGCTCCCTGTCGGCACCGGGTCTGCGCATCTCGTCGTAGGCGTTCTGGGCGATACCCACGTGCGTCAGCGCGGCGCTGTGCTCGGTGAACAGGTCGCGGCCACCGCGTTCCATCCGTTCGATGCGCTCCAGACGCCTCCGGTGCCGTCGTCCGGACAGGCCTCGCATGCCTTCGCGGCCCCGGCCGGTCCTGTCGAAGTGCTGGGCTTCCTTCTCCCGTGATCTCTCGCCCTCGGCGACGATCTTGGCCTCGCGCCGGGCCCGCATGTCCAGCCGGTTGCCGATGGCGGTGACCATCTGCCCGGCGTGGTCCCCCACCTGGCTGCGGAAGTTGGGCGAGAGCAGCCACATCGCCGTACCCATGCCCACGGTGCGGAGCACGTTCTCCGCGCTGAGTCCGCGCTGGAGCGGATCCAGGCACTGGAGCACCATCATCGAGACGTACGCCTGGTGCAGGTCGCTGAGCTTCTTGCGCTGGGCGGGCTTGGATCCGCCTGGCGAGGTGATGCCCGAGGTGCGCAGGTGGTGGGTGAACTGATCCTGCGCGAGCTGCGTCCGGAGCTTGAGCCGAGCGATCGGATCGCCGTCGGACCCGGCCGCGTCGCGCCTGGTCTGCCGCTGCTCACGGGCCCGTTCGCGCTCGTACTGCCTGCGCTCGCCCTGCGCGGTGTTGCTCCCGTGCTCCTTGTGGCGCTGACCCGGCCGCCGTACCCGCTCGCCGGGGCGGGCACCGGCGTCCCGCACTCGTTCGCCGACGGTCTCTCCCGGGCCCGGGTGCCTCTCGGCGCCCAACGTCCTCTTCTTCCCCGTCGCCACGACCTTCTCCTGTCTCGCCTCAGCCCAGCGACGGTCCGCCGTAGCGCCGACAGAACGCGGTCACCGCCAAGACCGCCGTCGAGGAGGTCTCCTCCCTCGCCCGTCTTGGTCCCACCACCTGGACGTGTGCCGACGTGCCCGTCATCTTCTCTTCGTCTATCAGCCGTTTCGCTGCCCCTTACCCTACCCCCGCCCAGGGCTGTGCACTCGGTCCCACGGGTACCAAAAGAGATGCGCCGCAGGCCTTGTGGGAGCCAGTCGCAGGCCCGGGCGTCGACATGCCGGCGGCGCTCATCCACCTCGGACGGGCTCCTGATCGGAATGCGCGCATCCGTGCCCGGTTCTTCGTGAAAAGTCCGGGAAGGCGACGAAGGGCGGGGGGCTCGCCGGCCCCCGCCCCTTGCCCGCCGGCCTTCCGGCTACCCCTCGTCGCGCATCACGTCGGCCATCGCCCGGTCGAACTCACCGCGCGCCAGGCCCAGCCAGCTCTCCTGCTCGGCGAGGAACTCGTAGAACGCTCCGTGCACGCGGAATCCGTGCAGGTCGGCCAGTTGCTCCGGGTCCTCGGCGAACACCCGCTCGGTCTCGTTCTCGCTGGCCTGCTGGAGCCGTTGCATCGCCTCGGACTCGTCCTGGTGGGAGACGTAGACCCGCGAGCCGTCGGCACTGCGCAGTGAGCCGTCTCCGCCCACCGAGAAGTAGGCGCTGTCCCGTTCCAGTACGGACCGCACGGTCTTGTACGCCTCGATGATGTGAGCGTCCAGCGGGCCGTCCAGCGCGCCCGCGTGAGGTCGCACGGGATCGGAGGAGAAGTGGACCAGCATGTCGCGGCTGATCTGCCTGTCGGCGTAGCGCATCCGACGGAACTCGTCCATCCTCGCCTGCTGGTTGTCGACGGCCTGCTGGGTCGCCACGTCGTACTCCCAGGGCATGTCCAGGTCGATGGCGCCCTCCAGGTCCTCGAGGTCGACCTCGTCGGAGCCGCCCAGGTCGTGCTCCTCGGCGTAGGCCTCGCCTCGGGCGGCGTCGACCAGCTCCATGACCTCGTTGGCGTAGGTGTCGGGGTCCAGCCGCGCGATGTCCACCTCGGTGAGGTCGTGCGCCGTCTTGTGCTTCTCGCGGCATTCGACGGTCAGCTCGGCCTGCTGTATGCGCTTGGCCAGCATCGCCTCGAAGTCGGGCTGGTTCATGCGCACGTCGAAGTCCATCGCGCTGGACAGCGTCGGGATGGTCTGGAGCGTGTAGTCGTGACCGGGGTGCGCGATCGTGTCCTTGAACATGCGCCACGACATCGGCAGGATCGTCTCGTTGCGGTTCCACACCGGCGGGTCGCCCGCCCGGAAGACGATCGAGTTGCGCTCGGAGATGAAGGCCATGTCGTTGTAGGAGATGACCGGCTCCTCCTTGGTCGACATGGTGTAGGAGACCTTGCCCTCCACGCTCATGCCCTTGACGAGTTGACCCTTGTCCTGAGTCACGGTCTTGGAGTCCATGTAGGTGGTGTGGCGCTTGCCGGACATCTTCTCCAGCGTGTCGAGCATCGAGTCGTCGGTGCTCTTGAGAAAGACGATGTTGGAGGTGTTGCCCTGCACGATCTTGTCCACCGAATCGCCGTAGACGTCGCGCAGCTGCTGGAGGGTCTGGAGGATGAGCGTGAACTGCTGCTCCTGGCCCAGCCCGATCGAGAGCATCGTCTCGAAGCCGGAGATACCGTGCCCCTCCGACTGGAGGTTGCCCAGCTCGTCGAGCATGAACCGGGTCTTGTACAGCGGTTTCTGGTTCTCCTTGGTCATGTACGACTGGTCGAAGTTCAGATCGACCAGTTGCTTGACCAGGATGAGGATGAGTTTGGCGTACTTCATCAGGTGCGGCGGCGTCACCAGGAACACCATCTTGGGCTGCTCCGAATAGCGCACCATCGTCTGCGTGATCGCGTTGGCCTGACTCATCTCCTTCTCCGGCAGGTCCCCCGTGATGTTGGTCAGCCGCATCTGCGGGTATGTGGTGTGACCCGGCGCGAACGAACCGTCGTCCTGTTTCCTCAACTCCAGCAGGATGCCGTTGCGGATGATCTTCTCACCGGTCACCGGATCGGTGACGTAGAACCGGCCGTTGAGCGAGGTCTGGTAGTCCTTGGTGAATTTGAAGTAGAAGGTGCGGATCAGCATGCCGGTCTGCGGGTTCAGCAACCGCAACCGGATGTAGGCGACATTGCCCGAGAACTTGCCCTTGAAGTAGTAGCGGGCCCAGCCTTCCCGGGAGACGATGTCCTCGTGCTCGAACTCCTCGCCGAGCACCTGCTCGAACTTCCCGTCGGCGTAGGCGTCCCACTTGGCCTGGGCCCCGATCAGATGGTCGCGCTTGAGGTAGTTCACGGCGAAGCGCACGCCCATGCGGCGCGGGAAACTCAGGCCCCCCAGGTCGGTGTTCTGGCTGGGCGTACCCGAGGTGAGCGTGGAGATCGTCGGGTCGGTGAAGAAGCTCATCGCCGTGATCGCGATACCGTAGACGCTGGCCAGCATCTTCTCGGCCGCGCCCATCGCCCGCAGCGCGTTGTCGGCGTTGCCGACCAGGGTGCGCATCGAGTTGGTCGGCAGCGCGTTGGTGGCGTTGAAGAACAAGGTGAGCATGTCCAGCTCCTTCTTGTCCTCCCACAGGAACGTCTTGCTCTCGGCCTCCCTGACCGCGGCCTCGGCCTCCGTCTCGCGGAACGTGCCGTCCTCCAGGTTCCCGAACTCGCCCTTTCGGACCCTTTCCTCGACCAGCTCCACCGGGTTCTTCACCTTCTTGGCCGAGAGCTGCACGAACAGCTGGTAGCAGTTGTACAGCGTGACCTTGCCCCACTTCTCGTCGAGCTTGGTCTCCAGCACCTTGGGGTCCATGTCCACCCGGGCGGCGTAGGCACGCAGTTCGCGCTCTTCCTCCAGGTAGTAGTCGATGAGACCGTAGGCGGCGCGCTTGAAGGCGTTGTTGGCGGCGTTGGGCCACACCGGATCCTCGCCGCCGTTGAGCGGGAAGAAGACGTCGGCGATGTTCTCGATGTACATCGCGCACTTGGTCGAGTCGCCTTCTCGGGCGGCTTCGGCGGCCATGCCGAGCGGGTTGTAGATGTCGGTCTTCATCGCGTTGATGAGGTTGAACTGCACCACCTGGAAGCCACGCATCGCGGCTCGCACGTAGTGCTTGACCAGTAGTTCACCTTTGGGGTCGTTGATGACCATGTTGTTGGGGCGCTTCTCGCGCAGCCACATGTCGATCATCGGTTCGATGTAGGTCTGGCCCTTGCCGGCGCGGGTGATGGCCAGCACCATGGTGTTGACCGGGGCGGTGTCGACGATGTAGGCGCCGGCCGGGCGCTGCACCTCGTATTCGGGGAACTCCCAGTCGGTGTTGATCATGTCCGCGACGGTTTTGTGCTCTCCGAGCTTGTCGCGGTCCTTGCCGTCAGGGTTGTAGGGAATTCTGGTGGTGTCGAACCGCTTGCGGATATTCTTGTCCTTCGGCAGACCGGAGGCCTCGAACAGCTCGTCGCCGAACTTCTCGTCGATGAGCGGCATCTTCCTGGTGATCGCCCGATCATCGTCGTCGCGCAGGATCTCGCCCCTGCGGTACTCGACGTCGCCCTCGGAGTCCAGGACGTCCTCGTCCGCGCGCTGGGCGACCTCGACCGACTTGAGGCCCTTGCGGCCCGTCATGACGTGGCTGATCATCGAGGAGGGCTGCACGGAGCTGTGCGCGCCCACGTCGGGGAACCAGTCGAACTTGCGGACGACCTCGTCCGGCAGGGCGATGTGCTGGTCGCCCTGGTACTGGTTGATGTCGCTGGTGTCGTGCAGCAGGTTCTGTGCGTCCCGGTTGCGCATGAGCAGCAGGTGGGCGATGCCGAACGTGGCCAGGCCCGCGCCGAGCGAGACGGCGAGCTTGAGCCAGGTCAGGTGGAGGAACCACCCGGGGAGCGCGTCGGGCTCGCCCTCACGCGCGGCCTCGATCTCCGCCTGCTGCGCGGCGACGTCGTCGAGTACCCACTGCGGCGGGTTCTCCAGGGCCTCGGCCTCGGTGTCGTGGCACGGCTGGTCGGGGACCGCCTGTCCGGTCTCGTCGAGGACGCGGTAGCAGTACCGGGTCGCCGACAACCTCTCACGTTCGACGAAGTCGGGGACCGCGGGCCCGCTGAACGAGGTGGCCATGGTGCTCACGGTGAACTGGCCTACCGACCACAGCGCCCACACCAGCACGGCGACGAGGACCCCTGCCGCGATGGCGAGGATGGTGCGTGAGGTGCGGGTCCGTTTGCGTTCGATGCGGGAGCGGTCGAGCTGTTGTGATTCGTAGATGTCGCGATTGGCGAGTGTCTCCTCGGCTTTGCGCGATGAGATCTTGTCCCACGCGCTCGCTTTGGGCCTGGAACTCCTCCTGGCCATAAGGTGTGCCTTTCTGCTGGCGTTTACGCTACGATGCGCGAATCGTATTGGTTTATCAGTAGATATAACAGTTTGTTCGGACGCCGCGGGCCAACGCGAACAGGGCACCGCCTTCGTCGTTGAAGGCGGTGCCCTGCTCCGAGACACACCGTGGTGCGCGGCTGCCCTAGATGGACCACACGGGGATGATCATCGCGCTGGCGGTACCGGTCGACCCGTATCCGATCGTCCAGCCGAGGATGACGCCCACGGCGATGGAGATCAGCACCAGCACCGCCGCCAGGGCCAGGAGGAGCTTGTTGAAGCGGCTGTGGATGTGGTTCGTCCGCTTCAGCTCCTCGGCGTAGGAGCGCTTGTCGCCCTCGAGCTCCTCGATCCTGCCGCGGTACTGCCGGTGCATGCCGTCGGCCATCTCCTGCATCTGCGTGTGCAGGTCCGTGTAGAGCTGGTGGGCCGAGCGCAGCTTCTCATCCCTGATGCCGATCTCGTGCTTCCACTCCCCCTCGCGTTCGCGCAGCCGCACCGCGGCCCGTTCGCGGTCGCGCTCCAGCTCGGCCTCCAACCTGCGCGCCTGGTTCTCCTGCTCGGCCTTGAGTTCTTCCACCCGGTTCGTGTGCTCGGCCTGCATCTCCTCGACCCGGTTGTCGAGCCGCAGCTGCTCGGCCAGCGCCTTGGCGCGGACGATGTCGTGCTTGCGGTTGTCGTCGATGAAGCGCGTCACCTTGGCGTTCCACTGCTTCAGCAGCTCCATCTCCGCTTCGCGCTGCGTCGCTTCGCGCTCGGAGAGGAGACGGAGGGCGCGTGTGGTGCCCAGTTGCATCCGCGTGTGCGCGTCCTTGCGGCGCATCTCCAGCACGAGCTGGCGCTGATGGGCGTAACGCTCCTCGTTGCGGCGCTCGACTTCGGGGGCCACGTCGGCGATCTTGCGTTCCAGCTCCGGGCGGAACCGGTCCCAGAACGTCTGCCTGGCCTGGGCCGCGGCGACCTCGGCCCGCTCGTTGGCGTCCTTCTCGTAGCGCCGGGTGATCTCCGCGCGCTGGGCGCTGACCTCCTCGTGCGCCTTGGACGTGAGCTGGGCGAACTCCTCCTCGGCCGCCTTCGAGAGCATGTGGTAGACCGAGCCTTCGCGCCGTTCGTCGACTTCGCGCATGACCGACTCGGCGTGCAGGCTCATCGTCTCGACGAAGAACTGACGCAGAGCCTTGCGGTGATCCCCGTGCAGCTTCTCCAGTTCGGCGTTGGCCTGTTCGGCCATGAGAGCGACCTGCTCGCCGAGCCAGTCGGTGGAGGTGTCACCGAACTCCAGCTGCACCGACGGTGCCCGGGTGTCGAACGTGGCCTCGAAATCGGCGAACGGGACCTCCAGGCCCAGGTCGTCGGGGAGGAAGCGCCGCGCGATGGTGAGCCGCACCTGCTCTTCGGTGAACTCCCGGTCCCGGTTCTGCTCGGCGTAGTGCTGCCAAGGGGGAGCCTGCTCCTCCTGGCTTCCCGCCACGAAGCCTTCGTCATCTTCGCCTTCGTCGTCCAACTCGTCGGCGTAGCCGCCGGGGCCCTCGTCGTCAAAGTCGTCGGAGACCGGCGGCGTCATGTCGTCGCCCGGTCCCTCGTCGAACATGTCCGTCGAGAGCTCGTCGCCGACCAGGAGACCGTCTTCCGACTCGTTGCGGTCGATGCGCTCGTCCGGGGTGGACACCGCGGCCACCGGAACGGCTGGAGGGACGTTTTCGTCAGCGGCGGCAGGGGCGGCAGGGGTGGGCCGCGGTGCCGTGGCGATGGCGTTGGCGAACGCATCGGCGCCAGCGCTGTTCGCGGTGCCCGTGGGAGGCGCGGTCGTTTCGATGGCCTGGGTCCAGGCCCACGCCTGCGGCAGCCGGTCGGCCAAGCTCCGGCTGCCGTTGGAGATGCTCACCGCCTCGGCGTAGGTGACCGCCTCGTCGATGACGGCGTTGACCAACAGTTCCTGGCGGTCCTGGCTCGGGCCCAGGACCATCCAGTAGTACGTGGCGCCGGTGAGCAGCGAGTACTCCCCCATGCGCTCCAGCGTCTGGGGGGTGGGAATGATGCCGAGGACTTCTTCGTCGAGGAGCTGGCGGGTGGTGATGGTCTGGATGTGGTCGTGGTTGATGAGCTCGATGAGCGAGCCCTTGGCCTCATCCCTCTGCTGCTTCCTGCTCAGCCCGCCGATGTTCTCCACCGGCAGGGCCAGGGCCACCCATGAGTTGCCCCCGGGCAGGACGAAGAGGTCGTTGCGGCTCAGCAGGTCGATCGCGGCGTTGACGGTGCTCTCCCGCACCACGCTCGCCAGCATCTCCTCGGGCTTGCGCCGCTTGGCGCGCTTCTTGCCGTCGCCGTTCGCCGAGGCGGCCTCCTCCGAAACGCCAGAGGACGTGCCATCGACCGTCCCCTTCTTCCACATGCCGTCGATGAGTCCCATCGGCACATCCTCTCGTTCTGACCATGACGCATCGATTCAGCTCGTTTATCAGGCTACATGAGGTGCTTGTCACCCAATGGCCCGTTGTGTCCCACATGCCGCCTCACCGCGCGGCGGCCACCTCGATGTGGGATTCGCTCTTGAGAAGGCCCTTGTCCTCACTGCGCATCGTGCCGCGCACGTCCACCCGCAGGACCCTCTCGTGCGAGTAGGCGTTGACGAACGCGGCGATGGCGGTGGTGACCTCGTCGGTCATCTTCGCGATCGCCGCACGCGCGCCGCCCGCGTTGGAGTCGGTGTCGGCGTGGTCGTCGATGAGGTACTGGAGGACCCGTTCGGCGATCTCGACCCTGACCCCGTGCTTGACCATGACCTCGCGCCGCATCTGGCGCAGCTTGTTCTTCACGATCTTGCGCTGGGTCTCACGCGAGAGCGGCTGGAAGGGGACGATCGCGTCGATGCGGCCCAACAGCTCGGGCGGGAACTTGTTGTCGCCCTGTGTGGTGGAGATGGAGCGGCGGATCTCCTTCATCTTCTCCACCAGCTGCTTGCCCGAGCCGCTGTCGTCCACGTTGTACTGAGCGATGGTCTCGTAGATCTCCGAGCCCGCGTTGGTCGTGAGCACGATGTAGGTGTTGAGGAACGACACCTGACGGCCGTTGTCGTCGGAGAGCCTGCCGTCGTCGAGCACCTGGAGCAGCACACGCGTGATCGCCGATGCGGCCTTCTCGATCTCGTCGAACAGCAGCACGGCGTGCCCCATGTCCCACACGCGCTTGGTCAGCTCCGAGCGGAACAGGTCCAAGGACTCCTCGCGCGCGTACTCCGACATGTCGAAGCGGATGAGGTGACGCTGGTCGTCACCGAAAAGCAACTGGGCGAGCTGCTTGGTGAGCTCGGTCTTTCCAACCCCGGAACTGCCCGTGAAAAGGAAGGAGGACATGGGTTTTGTCTTGTCGTTCAGGTCAGCAACGCACAGTTGCAGCCTTTTCGCGACCACACTGGTGGCGAAATCCTGGGAGAACACCGCACTGTCGAGCTGCTTCTTGATCTGCACCGCGTCGACGCGGAAAGCCACATTGACGTTGGTCGACTCCATCAGGACGTCCGCCAGCAGGTCCCGGTCCATCGGGCGGCCGGTGTGGCGATGCCAACCCACCATCGAGTCGAGCACCAGAATTGACTTGCGCGGCTGTGTCGAGGCCGGGATATAGCGGTTGGTGTACTCGTAGATCAGCTCGAAGAGGTGGTCATCGTAGAACTGTTCAGCCACCTCGTAGCGTTTGGCCATCCCCTTGAGGATCTCAACCGTGGTTCTCTGGTCAGGCGGGTTGACGTTGATGCGTTGAAGGCGTTCCATGAGTGGCTGGTTCGGTGCCACGTACTTGTGGAACTCATCGAAGGTCGTAGCCGCGATGACGCGGATTCCGCGCGCGCCGGAGGCCGCCAGAACCGGCTTGAGTGCTTCGACCGAGGCGGCGCTGAGCTGCACCACCTGGTGGAACTCGTCAATGAACAGCACCAGTTCGACGTACTCGTCGGCGCTGAACCTTTCGGCCTCGTCGAACAGGCCCTTGAGTAGCGCGGCCATTTCGTCGGGAGTGCTCAGACCGGCGATCATCCGGGCCAGGTCCACTTCCATGTACACCCGTTTGGTGTCTTTGAGCATCGCCGCCTGGACCAAGGCGGTCTTTCCCGCTCCGGCCGGAGCCAGCAGGAGGGCGTTACACAATTCGGGCCGAGCCATGGCGGCCATGAGCTGGGAGATCTCATGCCCGCGGCCGACGATCTCGCGCTCGGGGGCTTTGAGGGAGTCGCTGTACTGGGCCAGCTTCGGGTAGCGCTCGTTGAGCCTGTCGTCGAGGGAACCGTCAGACTTGGTGAACAACTGCTACCGCCTCCGTGGACGGGAGAAACACGAACTCATCTCGCCCTTGCTCATAAATCAGTGTTATCTTACCATTTTATGCGCATCCGACACCAGGCGCAAAGCACTTTTGGTCATGGCCGAAAAACGACCAAGAACCCCTTCCCGCACAGGTGGGCGACGGCCCTCGGGCGGGTGCGGGAGAAGAAAGAGAGGAGCCGGGCACAGCAGAGGCCGCGACCGCCGAAGCGCGTGCTCGCGGACCACGGTGGGCAAGGCGCGAAGCCCCCGGCGCTCTCCCCCGCTCGGGACCTCCGAGAGCCCTGTCGGGTGGATGGTCGTGGGCTCTGCCCTGTGTCCCTCCGCTCCGCCCGTGCCTGTCCGGGGTCGGCTCAGGCGCCGGGCTGGTAATCGTCCACCTCGTCCTGCCGCTCGCCCGCGGCCCTCCGGTGGACGCCCGCGCGGACCGGGGCGACGCCGACCCCGGCCGGACCTTCGGCCTCCTCCTCCAAGTCGAGGAAGCCGGTCTCGGAGGCCGTGGCCCGCGTGTGTCCGGTACTGCGCTCCAGGGCGTCGGCCAGGGCCTCCTCGGCCCTGCTCGACAGCGCCTGCTCCACGCCGGGGGCGATCCGCTCGCGCAACACGCCTTCGGGGGCGTTGGGGTCGTAGTCCACGCCGGGCTTCTTGGTGCCCTCCTCGGCCCGACGCCGGGTCTCCACCTCGTTCATGAGCCTGTCGAACACGCCTTCGGGGGCCTGCCCGGACCGGCTCAGGGCCGCGTCACGGCGGGCGGGTCCCGTCGGCCGGCGGTACTCGACGTCCTCGAACTCCTCGTCGGCGAACAGGTCCCGGATCATGCCCGAGTGCGTGGGCACCGGGCGTTCACTCCCGATCGAAGCCTGCACCGAGCTTTCGGAGGAATAGTGCGGGAAGTACTCTGCGAGGTCGTAGCCGCTGATCTCCTCGGTGAGCACGGCACTGTTCTGGTGGCGCACGCCGACGAACACCACCGGGGGCTGCGTGGTGCTCTCCGGCGCGACCACGAGGAAGTCCGCCTCGGCGGGCAGTTCCCACACGATGCCGGTCATCGACTCGGGCACACGGAAGCGGCTGCCGAAGTAGCCCTTGCGGACCAGTTCGGTGAGCTGGTCGGAATCGAACTCGTAGAAGGCGTCGACGACGGGTTCGGACCCCCGGCTGAACGGCAGTTCGGTGATGCCGTAAGGCAGTTCGACGTCGGGCTGGACCTGGACGAGCTGACCCCGCAGGTGCAGGTAGGGACGGTAGTTCTGGTCGATGCCGTGGTGGAGGATCGACACCGTCTCCATGCGCACGGCGATGTCGCAGGGCACAGCGCGCAGGGTCTGCACGTCGGCCTTGCCGTGCCGGGCCAGGCGGTGGAACCAGGGGTCGGTGATCCGCAGGGGCGCGATCTTCATGCGGGCGTTTCGCTTTCGTGTCGGGGTTCTGCTGACCTGTCAGCGACCAGCGCTGTCGGTGGTCAGGGCGGTGTCCGCCTCATCGCCCAGCAGCGCGCGCCGGGCCTTCTCGCCCAGACGGCGCTGGGCGATCCAGAGCGAGCGCACCACGACCAGCACCAGGACGAAGACGAGACCGATGAGGAACAACGACGGCGCCAGCCAGTGCACCAGTTGCAACTCCAGAGGAGAGGACGGGCCGATTCCGGTCCCCGTCGACACCACGACGAACAGGTTGGGCACCACGGTCACCGCCACGAACATCGCCAGCACGTAGCTGGCCAGACCGGATGCGATCATGAGACCCGCGCGCACGACCCTCAGCACCGAGCGCGCCCCCGACTCCCCCGCACGCGCGCGGATGCGGGCGCCCAGCGGTGTCGCGGTGCCGCCGGTGTCGGCCTCGGTCTGCTTGGCCTCGGCTGCCCGCTTGGTCTCGGCGGCCCGCTGCGCGGCGCTCTTCCTCGCCTGCGGCTTCCGCTTGTCCTTGGCCCCGGTGTCGGCGGTGTTCATCGGCTCTCCTGTCTGGGAGTGACGTTTCGGGTGGGCGTGCGCTAGGAGCGTTCGGGGGCCGCTTCGGTCCAGTGGGCGTCGATCTCGGTGATCGCGCCCCCGGTGTCGGTCGACCACGCCACCGACAGTGTCGCGACCGGATGCGCCTCGCCTTCGGCGTCGTGGACATCGACGAACGCGAAGTAGGCGTAGTCGGTGCCCTCGAAACCGACCAGCACCGGCTCGACCGGCCCCAGCCGCGCCTGCGCGGCGCCGTCCAGACCGGGGACACCGTCGCGAGTCAGATCCTCGAACAGGGCCGGGGGTTCCCCGTCGCTCGTCGCGGTCAGCGCCTCCGAGGCGGCCTCGCCCTCCACGACCGTCTCGTGCAGCAGGGCGCGCATCGTTTCGCCGTCGTTCTCCAGCCGTTCGACGCGGATCGGCGACGAACGCTCCAGTGCCTCGGACCAGACAGCGTGGAACTCCTCCTCGGCTTCCTCGGCCTCGGTCCGGCGTTCGTCCACCAGGGCCGCGACCTCGGCGCGGTCGGCATCGTGGCCCGAGGAGGCCGACCACAGGGACAGCCCGCCCACGGCCAGCATCAGGACGGCCACCCCCAGCGGGACCCAGGACACGGCGCGCCGAATCCTCTGGCGGCGGAGCCGGCGCTCGTGCTCGTAGGCCTCGATCTCGGCCAGGCTCATCACTCACCGCCCTCGGGCTCGTCGCTTCGCGCGTCTTCGCCGTTGTCTCCAGCAGGGTCGTCGGTGCCGTCCTCGGCACCGCCTTCGCCGTCGGCGACGGTGCCGAGCACCAGGTCTTCGAACTTCTTGACCACCGGGTCGTACTGACCGCGAAGCCAGGCGACGGTCTGCCCTGTCTCGTCCTCGACGAGGGTCCAGACCATACGGATCGCCGTGTCCTCCTCGAAGACCTGCGCCTGGTGGGTGGTCCACGTGTACCCGGCCAGCGAGGAGTCGTCGTCGAGGGTGGGTATCCACGAGTGCCACTGGCTGACGGCGTCGAAGCCGTCGGGGTCGCGGGCTCCGGCGGCGAAGTGCGGCGTCAGCCTCCGTTCCAGGCCGCCGACGGCGCTCTCGCGCAGCCCTTCGGCGCAGGTGGTGTGCTCCTCCTCGGTGTACTCACGCCTGCTGGGCGGCGGGTCGTCGAGGTAGGGGGAGCACTCGTCCTGCTCACCCAGTCCCGGCGTCTGTGCGGGCAGGTCGTCGACGTTGAGCGGTCCGGAGTGTTCCAGGTAGGTGTTCTGCGCCTCGGCGACGCTCTCGCCCGCGGTCGTGGCCTGGAGCAGCCAGCGCTGGGCCTCGTCGCTGCTGGGCACACCCTCGACGCCCTGCTCGGCGGCGGCGATGCGATCCTGCGCGTCGAAGCCGTCCTGGGCCTGTTCCTCCAGTTCGGCCTGGTGCCGGGCGCTGGTCGCGCCCGCCATGGCCATCAGCACCAGCGCGCCCAGCGCCGTCAGGACGGTGGTCGACCAGTACCCGATGCCGGCCAGGAGGGCTCTGCGCCCGGCGGTCGGACGCCGCGGCGGAGGATCCTTCTCCTGCTGCTCCTGCTGCGCGTGGGGGACCGCGACCAGGCGTCGGGCCAGGCGGCTGCCTTGGCCCGGGGCTGGGGTCGGGGTCGGGGTCGGGGTCGGGGGGCTGCCGGGCTCGTCCCTTCCGTCGGTCACGTCGGCCTCCTCCTTCCGCCAGCGATAATGATGCGCAATTTTTCCTCGTATATCAACAAAATTCTAGCACCACAGGACGACGATCCGCTCGTACCGAACCCCGGGTCGGAACGCTGTACCGCCAGGTCCGCGCCGTATCATTCCGGACCCGAGGAGCGCACTCGGGACGTGGAGGCGTAACCCTCGACGTTCGAGACACCGCCGTCGCCGTCGGTGGTCAGCAACACCGTCGACACACCGTGGGCGCTGGCCTGTCCGTCGTCGGAGCTGCTCCGCACCTCGACCAGGACCAGGTAGCTGTACTCGGTGCCCTGTACCGACAACAGCTCGGTGCGGAAGTCGTTCACCCGCGAGTCCAGTCCGAGCAGGTCGATGAGCGGGTACTCGGTGCCCTCGGCGTCGACGTTCACCGTCGGCTCGGGCAGGAACACGGTCATGAACGACGAGTCCTCGTCGAGGCCGTAGACGGTCATCATGGCGCTGCGCGCGTCGACGTACTCGGCGTGGCCCTCCCACGTCAGCGCGGTGTCCAGCACCTGGTCGATGAGTTCCTCGTCGGCGTCCAGCCGTGCGTGGTCGGCGCCCATGACCTCGCCGGCGACCTCGCGCTCCCTCTGCTCCTGCGCTTCCTCCAGCTCGGCCCTGCGCCCCAGGAGCTCTCCCATCCGCTGCTCCTGACCGGTGAGGGACGCCTCCTGCGCACCCCTTGTGGCGGCGAAGGAGCCGCCGGCCACCAGTAACAGCGCGGCCGCGGTCAACGGGAAGGCGTTGCGTCGGACGAACCCCATCAGTCCCCGCCCTCCTCGTCCGTGCCCGCCCCGCCCGCGGGAAGGTCACCGGTCGTGGTCTGGCCGACGTACATGCTGTGGAAGGTCCCCGCCTCCGCGTCGTAAGTGCCCCGGGCCCAGGCCAGCAGGTCGCCGCTGGACTCGTCGCGGTTGAGCCAGGCCACGCTGACGGTTCCCGGGTCTCCCACACGGGGCGCGGCCGAGGCCAGTTCCCAGGAGTTCAGTGACGCCTCGGCGTACTCGCCGCGGCCCTCGTCGGCGTAGCGGACGTACCAGGGGAAGAGCACGTCGATCTCGCCGGGGCCGTAGGGGACGTCCGCGCCGGGGCGGTAGTCCTCCTCGTCCTCGATGATCCGGGCCGACTCGTCGAAGTAGTCGACGAGTTCCCTGCGGTGTTCGCCCACGGGCGCGAACGCCTCGCCCGCGTCGCCGTCCCCCGACAGCTCCACGTCGTTGAGGTCGGCGAGGATCTCCTGGTAGGCGTTCTGGAGTTCGGCGACCTCCTCGCCCTTCTGCCTGGCCTGCGCCACGGCCTCGTCCAGCCGCTCCTCGAGCGCGGCGGCGTCCTCCTCGTCCCACGAGGCGGCCTCCAAGGCCCGGATCTCGCCCTCGAGCAGAGCGATCTCCCGATCGTTGCCCTCGCTGCGGACCTGTGTGACGTCGGTGCTGGAGGCGGCCAGCGCCCCGGTCCCGACAGCACCGACCATCAGGGCCCCGCCCAGGCTCAGGCGCGCGACCCGGCCCACGTCGCGTCGGGGCGTCCGACCGCCGCCACGCTGTTCCGTGCGCTCACGCCTGCGCTCCCGCCGCCTGGCGCGGCGCTCGCGCAGCATCTCCTGCACGTCGTCACCGGTCATCCGCCTGCGGTTGGCGCGCTGCTTGGCGTGGTAGGCGTCGAGGCGCTCCATCACCTCCTCGCGGTTCATCTCACGCCAGGGCTTCTTCGGTGCCGCCTCCCGCGAAGCGCCGTCACCGCTGCCCGATGCGCCCTCGTCGGCCATCGCCGCGCTCCTTCCCTGCTGGTCCCTGGTTCCGACGTGGAGAAAGCCCCGGCCCTTTCCACCGTTCCTCTTCGTTGGTGGGCCCGTTCCGAGCCCGGCTACATGAAGTCGTCGGGCCCCACGCTGACGTGGATGTGGTCGATGTGGTCCTGTGTGTTGTTCCCGCGCCCGCTGGCGTCCCGCGTGGTCTCGTCGCTCCACGGCCCGACCGGATCGTTTCCGGCGGCCCATTTGCGGCCGTCCCACAGAATGCCCTTGATGTTGAACTCCTCGGCCCGGGGGATGAGGTAGTCGACGATCGTCATTCCCGAGTCGTACATGTCATCGCTGGGAACGGAACCGAGTGGCGCCATCATGTAGTCGATGGCCTGACCGTTGTTGTGGTTGCTGCCCGGCTCGTCACGCTGACCGCCGGCCGACAGGAAGAAGCCGCCGAACTCCTCCTGGAGGTGCTCGTGCAGGCGGCAGGCGTCCGGGTGCATGCGCCCCAGGGAGTCGCAGGGGATCTGCTCACCGGCCGAGACCACGTCGCCCCTGGCCCCGTCGACGTTGGCGGTGCGGCACTCCTGCACCACCGTGTTGCGGCGGTTCTGGTTGGCGGCGTCGACCGTGGTCTGGGCCTGGTCCAGGATGGAACCGGCCCGTTCCTCGTCGGCCTCCCAGGCGTCCAACTTGGCGAACCACACGGCGGCGTGCTCCTGGCGTTCGACGAGCCGCGGCCGGTTCACGGAGGCGTCCAGCGTCAGGCCCTCCCACTGGACCATCCAGTCCCGGGTCGACTCGTCGACCGAACCGGAGGGGTCCTCGATGAGGTCCTTGACGAACCGCACGCGCGCGGGATCGTCGTCGGAGATCATGAAACTGAGCTGGGTATCGAGCTCCCACCAGTCTCCTCCGGTCCTGTCCGCGTAGTCGGTGAGCAACGTGTTGCGGCCGTTGGTCCACTGCCCCAGCCCGATACCGACCAGGTCGATGGCGGGCCAGGTCGCGGCGTAGTCGGCGTCGATCAGCTCGACCTGGAAACCGTTCTCCTCCGCCTCCCGCTTGAGTGAGCCGATCTGGTAGGGCTCGGTGTAGATCGTCTCGACGGCCGTGGGGTCGATCGACGACTCGTGCTGGAAGTTGCCCAGGACGCCCGCGATGTTCTCGTCCTGCATGCCCATGCCCGCCAGGATCGAGTACACCTCCTCGGCCATCGCCTCCATGTCCTCGGCGTCGGCCTGGGACTGGGCGCCGTCGTCGATCTCGCGCACGGTCGCCTCGGTCATGGGACGGCAGTCCGCAGGCAGGGCGTCGCGCTGGGCGACGGCCTGGCTCTCCTGGACCGTGGACACCGTGCCGACGACCACGCTGGCCACGGCCACGACGGCCGCGCCGAACGAGGCGATGGCGCCGGTCACCGCGCCGACGGCACCGCCCACAGCCGAGGCGATGGCTCCGCCCACGGCGAGGGCGAAGCCCACCACGGCCTTGACGGCCGTGACCACCAGCGTCCAGAGCAGGTTCAGCAGGTTCATGATCATGGCCGCGATCGCGGCGAACAGGCCCTTGAGCCAGTTCAGGAACATCATGAGGACCATGAGCTGGGCGCCGACGCCCACGGCCGGGACCGCGGCGGCCGCGCCCGCTCCCTTGGCGACACCGCTCATGTCGGATTCGGGGCCGCCCTTGGCCGCCTCCGAGGTACCCCCGGCACCCAGCACGGTGCCGCCCGTGCCTCCGGCCGGACCCTTCAGCGGGTTCGCCGCCTGCTCCGGGCCCGCCCCTTCCGCTCCCGAACCGCCCTGTGCCCCACCGGTCTGGGCCCCACCGGCCTGGGCAGCACCACCGGGATCGGGCGCCCCCTTCTGGGCGGCCTGACCGACCTGGTCCGACGCACCCGAACCGAGGCCCGGGGGCTGCACGCCCCCCGCCCCGCCACCACCGGTCCCCGCCATGGCGTCCTCTCCTCTCGCCTCTGGACGCCTTCGTCCGCGTTCCCTGCGCCGCGCTCGTACCGCTTCGGGTCAGTACGTGAGCAGGGCCTCCTCGCCGGCGTT
Organism: Nocardiopsis synnemataformans DSM 44143; assembly: GCA_000340945.1. Classification (GTDB taxonomy): domain Bacteria; phylum Actinomycetota; class Actinomycetes; order Streptosporangiales; family Streptosporangiaceae; genus Nocardiopsis; species Nocardiopsis synnemataformans. The sequence continues at coordinate 120,056 of ANAW01000009.1, forward strand.
GACCGATCCGGATGAGTCGACGCCGCGCAGCGCCACCTCCAGCTCCAGCAGCTCGCTGTAGGAGTCGACCTGGTAGGCGGTCTTGAGGCGGTAGTAGTCCTGGTAGGCCTGCGTGGTGTTGTTCATGATGTCGCTCAGCGGCTCCATCGCCTGGCTCGTCTGCCCGTACTCCTTCAGGTCGTTGCCGTCGGTGAGGAGCCACTCCATGTCGTTGGCCGCGAACCCGGCGTTCTCCTCGTCCTCGGCACGGGCCTTCTCGCCCAGGAACGTGACGTAGGAGATCTCGTCCTCGGGCATGATCGCGTCCAGGTAGCCCTCCTCGACCGAGCCCGAGCGCCAGTCGAAGTCGTAGCCGCGCGGGTCCACCCAGTCGGTCTCCAGCGCGAGTGTGGACTCGGCCTCGGCCTCGGCCGGCTCACCGGTCACGGCGTCGCCGTCGACCTGTACCGGCACCTCGGGCGGCTCGATGAACACCCCGTCGACGTTGACCCGGCTCATCTCACCGCCGTACTCGTCGATCCGGTTGAGGACGGTGCGCATCTCCATGAGCTGCTCGTCCATCGCCTCGCGGACCACCTGCTCCTGTTCGGCGACCACCAGCTCGTAGTACAGGGCGGCGGGGTCGACGCTCTCGCCGCCCAGCGAGGCCGCCTCTTCGGTGCCCGACGCTCCGGGGTTGACGAACAGCCGCCACTGGTCGAACTCGGTGAAGCTGCCGTCGTCCTGTAGGTCCTCGCGGAGCTCGCTCCCCGAGCCTTCCTGGTAGACCAGCTCGCTGTTGGCCCGCAGGGTCAGGCTCGCGATCTGCTGCTCGAAGGGCGCGTCGGATTCGAGCACCACGCCCAGATAGCCGGTGGAGCCGAACACGACGATCGAGCCGGTGATGGTGGTCGCCAGCGCCTGGGTGTCGAGCTGCTCGTTGGAGCCGGTGAGGAACGCCTGGTAGTTGGCGGCGTCGGTCGAGAACGACCCTGCGGCGGAGTCGTCGAACCGCATGAGGACCAGGGCGCGGGTGCCCTCGTCGTTGGTGTACACCCCGTCGACGCTGCCGGACAGCTCGGTCCTGGACGTGGTGAACGAGGCCGTGTACAGCGCCGTCTCGTCGAGGCGGGCCCTGTTGTTGGCGGTGGCCGAGGCGATGGTGCCCACCAGCAGCATCGCGAACGTGGCGGCGACGACGCTCGTGACGACCCCGAACCGCTCGATGGCGTGGTGGGGACCCAGTTTCAGCTTCGCCGCGTATGTCTTCGCGGTCTCTTTCATGCAAGCCCTTCCGCTGCTCCGCTGTTCGGGTACGCGTGGTCTGTCGCCGCCTCGGCGGTGCCGTCCCGGCGGCGGAGGGCGCGCCCTGGATGCAAGAGAGGGCCGACGGCCTCGTCGGCCGCCGACCCTCCCGCATCCGCCGATCGGGGCTCGGCCGGTCCGTGGATCAGAGAAGGCCCTGGAGGAGGATCATGCCGCCGCCCAAGTCCTCGATCGTGGTGCGGCCGCCTGCGGCGATGTTGGAGATGAGGGAGAATCCGCCGACCATGAGCGCGCCGCCGATGAGGATCAGGCCGATGATCTTGATCCAGCTCGTCTGGTCCTGCTGTGAGGCCATCAGCTTCTTGATGAGCAGGACGCCGCCCCACACGACGCCGACGGTGCCCATCAGCGCGAGGAGACCACCGCCTGCCACACCCACGTACTCGCGGGCGTTCTCGAAGAAGGAGACGAGGTCCCACCCCGCAGCGGGGAGGTTGGTGATGTTCATGCTTGTCCTTGTCCTGTTCGGATCCGACGCACGGCGCGGGGCGGTGGAAGGCGCAGCGGGGCCCGGCGGGGTCTGATGAGGGTCTGCTGGGGGTTACGGGGGTACGGGGTCACGGGGGTGCGGGGGCGGGGGTGAGCTCGGGAGTCTGGGTCGATCCTAGCCATCGAGCATAGCCGTCAACAACTCTCTTCTGCACGTTGTTTATCTGAAAGATGAGGGTAAACGGCACCTGCTCAGGGCGGGGTCGGGCCCCGGGGCGGGCGGGGCCTGAAGGCCCCCGCCCTTGCTCTTCATCAGCGCTTACGTCCTCCTGTTCCTGTCTCGGCGCGACTTGCCCGCGTTCCCACCGCTCTGGCCGGTCGGAGGGGTGGAGCCGCTCGGTTTCGGACCGCCGCCACCGGGTTTGCCCCCGGTGCCACCGGTGCCACCGGGCTTGCCGCCGGTACCGCCGCTCGCCATACCCGCAGTGTCGGACACGGCGCGCCCGGCCTGCGAGACCTGCTTTCCTTGTTGGATGCGCTGTTCGTGCTTGGGGTTCGGAGCCCGGTTGTCGAGGGAGGACTTCCCGGCGTTTTCCTTGTGCTGAGAGGCCTGGGCGTTCTTCGCCATGGCCGAACCGCCCTTCTCCGCGGCCTTGCCCGCGGACTTGGCCGCACCGGCGCCGTCGCCGGCCGTGGCGCGGCCGGCGGCGATCCCCGCGTGGACACCCGCCTCGGCGCCGTCCTTCACCGCGCCGATCCTGGCCTGGTCGGACTTCCTGTAGTCGTCGGCGGACTGCTGGGCGGAAGCGGCCGCGACGTCCATCGGGTCGCCGTCGTCGCCGACCCGCGGGTTGTCCGGGTCGGAAGGCCCGGGGGCGTCGCTGCCCGGAGGGAGCGACAGGCCGTTGCTCTCGACCTGTCGACCGATCTCGGCCTCCCGTTCGGCGTCCCCTCCTTGGCCGCCGGGGTCCAGACCCGGGCCCGGCTGGCGGTCGTCCTCACCGCCGCCGCCCTCAGGCCCCTCCAGCACGCCGTCGGTGTCCACGTCGCCGCCGACTCTGGTGTCGTTGCTGTTCGCCGCCGAAGTGCTGACGCCCTCGGGGCCGCCGCCGTTGGTGCCGCCCGCGTTCGGGCCCTTGCCGCCCTGGGGGACGCCACCGCCCATCATCCGGTTGGCCAGCGCCGACCCGGCACCGCCGGCGGCGCCTCCGGCCATGGCGGGCATCATGCCGCCGCCCCCGCCACCGGGGGGCGCGATCTGGGAGTCGGTGAGCTTCTCGACCAGCTTGGTGGAGGCCTCCTCCACAGCCTTGACCAGCGTCTTGCGCAGGCGCATCGCCATGACGGTGAAGAGGATGACCGCGATGATCGACACCAGGGTGACGATCATGGTGACGAACCCTCCGGAGACCAGGAAGGCGATCATTCCCGCGTCGCTTTCGTCACCTCGGTTGTTGAGGACCTGCGAGAAAGGGATCTCGATGATGTTCGGGATGCTCAGGAGGAACTCCTGCACGAACTTGTAAAGGAAGAGCGTGATCACGACTTCCATGATCATCGCGATCGAGTAGACGATCACTTTCGCGATGCCCGCGACCGCGCCCAGCGTCGCGAACGGAATCGCCGTCATCAGCTGGAAACTCCTGCGGATGTTGCCGATCACCATCGCGATGGCGTAACCGAATCCGATGGTGATGAACGCGCCCAGCAGCACGACGGCGTTGGTCCAGTACACGAAGCTCATGGTTCCGGTGCCCACCATCGACACCGAGTTGTGAATGGACCGGGTCGCCTCGCTGGTGGTCTTGCCGGAGGAGTAGGCCGTGTAGGACGTCGGCCCGAAGTCGGTGTTGAGGTAGTTGTACATCGCCAGCGGCGAGAGGTTGCACGCCTCGGGAGAGCCATCGGACGTGGCCAGGTTCAGCCCGCAGTCGCTGACGTCCCCCCTGGTTTCGAAGATGCTGTAGCGGTAGAAGAAGAAGTCGAAGAAGGAGCTGACCTCCTCGTCGTGCAGCTGCCGGGTAACGCCCAGGCCCGTGCCCTCGTCCACCCAGACCAAGGGGTTCTCGGTGACCGCCACCTCATCATCGTCGACGGTCGCGACCTCTTCCGGATCTCCCATGTAGTCCTCGAACCAGGCGCGCGCGTCGCAGTCGTCGCCTTCGCAGTCCAGAGTCGCCTTGGACTGGGTCTCGAACGACGAGGCGGACACATGGGCGTTGCCCATGTACCGGAAGAGGACGTCCGCGACCTCGGAGTACTCACTCCCGGTGAACGCCGACTCGGCGGCCGGCTCCAGCGCGGTCTGGCTCCACGAGCCGCCGTCCTCGGCGGTCACCGGGTCGATCCGGCCTTCCAGGCCCATGACCTGGGCGTTGATCAGCAGTGCCAGCTCGCGCACGCTCGCCTGGGAGCGTCCGGAGGGGGCGTTCCGGCGGTTGTCCCATTCGATGTACACGTCGTGCTCGTCGCTGTCGGGCACGCGCAGGCGCTGCTGCATCGCCCAGCCCTCGAAGTCGACGAACGTGGAGAGCACCACACGCGTGGAGCCCGAGTTGCCCTCCTCGGTGGCCTCGTCCATGGCGTTGAGCATGCCGGTGTACATCGAGCCGAGCAGCGGTAGACCCAGACCGAGGAAGAGCAGACGGATGAACAGCTTCTTCAGGCCCGAGCCCTTGTCGAACTTCTTGAACATCATGACGCTGAACAGGAAGGTACCGATGAACAGCGGGACCATGACCGTCCACGACAGTTCGACCAGGACCAGGTACCAGGAGCCGATCCATTCGGAGAGGCTGGTGAGGAACCCCGGGGGTCCTCCCTCGCCGCCGGTCATGCCGTTGGCGAACTCCGGGTTGAGCACGTAGACCGCGCCGTAGAACAACCTGAAGGGGTTGAGCCAGGTCAGCGCGGAGATGAGGACCGACCACAGGAGGTCGATGGCGGCCGTGGCGGCGAACAGGATGAAGATGATCCCGCCCGCGATCGCGTTGAAGAACCCGAGCGAGAGCCCCGTGCTGGTGGAGTCCAGCCCGAGCCCGTTGAGTGTGGCGCCGAACAGCGCGTATTCGCGCGCGCCGTTCACCCCTCCGAGCCCCGCCTCCTCGTTGCCCCTCAGCGTGTTGTAGCCGACGCTGTCCGAGGACTGGGCTATGTGGGAGTTGAGCCATCCCATGATCGGGTTGTAGTTGGAGTCGGCGTAGCCGAGCATCGACCCGGCGCTGGCCGGGTTGTCGAGGAGCCTGTCCCAGTCGGTGTCCTCGAGGTTGATCTCGCTTTCGGGTTCCTGCGCCGTGGAGAACAGCGCCGTCATCGACGAGGAGAGCCGGTAGAACGACAGGCGGTCGAGGGTGTCCTCGGCGTCGTCGGCGTGCGCGGTGCCCGTCGCCCCCAGTAACAGCGCCAGCGGGAACACCAGCACCAGCAGCGCCCGCACGACCAGGCGGGCGAGGACACCGGAGCCCTTCCCGTGGGGAGGCACGCCTCGCCCTGCGCGCGAGGGCGCGCCTTGCTCCATCATCCGTTCCTTCCCTCTCGCGTCGGTCACTGGTCGCGCTGGATGCGAGCGCCCGGCTTCGGCTGGTCCTGACCCTGTCTGCCCGGGCGCCGGGCCGGCTTCCTGCCCGGTTTCATGCGCTCGGCGCGCAGCCGCGCCTCGGCCCCGGTCTCGGCCACACGCTGAGCGCGTTCCTCGGCCATCTCGCCCTTGGCGGCCATGACCGCCGAGGACTGCTCCCGCTCGGTACGCCCACGCCGACCGGCCCTGAGCAGTTCGGCCCGCCGCTCGGCGCGGGCCGGGTTGACGCCCAGCGCCAGGTCCAGGTGGAACACGACGTTGGTGTGCCCCCGTCGCAGGTAGGCGAGGTTCTCGCCGCGCGTGGTCACCAGGCGCTCCAGGTCGGGCGGGATGTCCTGGTGCAACTGGCGCTGGTACTCGGTGACCGTCGCGTCGCGCATCGGCCCCAGCACCGTCCAGTCGGCGGCGTCGAAGCGGTTGAACGCCGAGTCGGCGAGCATCCTGTCGATGTCGTTGTACAGGTAGACGACCCGGCCGCCGCGCAGGAACAGGTGCTCGAACTGTTCGCTGAGGTAGTTCTTGACGCGGTCGTCGATGCTCTCGGCTCCGTGGATGATCACCGTGTCGCCCAGGCCCAGGTTGTCGACGGCGAAGCCGATGACGTTGACCAGCTGGGCCATCGCCACCCCTTTGCCCCTCTTGAGCAGCCGGGAGAAGTCGTAGAGCACGCGGCGGGCGTCGGCCACCCCGTCGATCTCGTCGTTGGTGTGGGTGTTGAACAGGTCGCCGTTGTTGTCGAGCAGGTCCTTGAAGACCAGGCGCAGGATGTTGTAGGCGTGCAGCGCCTCGTCGTCGCGGGCGGTGGAGTTGGCCAGCGCGCGGTACTGGGTGTCGAAGTAGGTGACGATGTCCTGGAGGCGCGGCACCTGGGTGTGCGGAACACCCACCACCCGCAGCCGGTTCCGGTTGTGCTTGGCGTTGCGCGCCCACATGCCCTTGTCGACGTAGAACTGCGTCAGCGTCTCCTTGAGCGAACCGCGGATGATGGAGCGGTCCTGGTCGGTCGTCTCGTATGCCTGCTCGGCCATGAGGACGACCTTCTCCAGGTGCGCCGGGAAGATGCTGAGCTCGTTCTCCTGGGCGCCGAACATCTCGAACATGTTGATGTCGCCGGAGTTCATGTCCAGCCGGGCGGTGAGGGCGTCCAGACGCGGGCCCAGATCGTCCAGGCTGGCCCCGTCCAGGACGACGTGCACGGTGCGGGCGTTGGACAGCAGGGCCGCCTGGGAGATCTTCGATCCCCACATGTCGGGCACGTGCGCCCGGTCCAGCACCGGGTTGACGGTGTTGTCGGCGACGACCACGTGGTGGTCGTAGGCGTTGACGTCGAAGAGCACCGCGGAGTTGTTGACGTCGCCGACCATGAAGCCGACGTACTCACCCGCGGGGTCGTTGAGCCCGTTGGTGACCAGCGAGTGGGACCCGGCGAACTCCACGCTGGTGAAGTGGAAGCCCCTGCCGCGCTTGCGTTCGTTCTTGCCGAGGAGGTTGCCGAGCTCCTGTCGCTGCTCGCCGGGGTAGGCGGCGACCTTGAGGGTGCCGAACCGGTCGATGTACAGGCGCCCGATCCGCTCGACGGCGTCGTCGAGGACCTCCAGGCTGGGGGCCTTGACCAGGAGGCGGTTGTGCACGTGCAGGTAGCTGGCACCGTCCTGGATCTCGCCGGAGACGATCTCGATGTCGTCGCTGACCTTGGCGGCCCTGCGCCGCGAGCTCATGGTGCCCGACTGGGCCTGTTCGCCCTCCTCCAGGCGGTCGAGCTTCTCCGCGGTCTTGATCCGGTCCTCGATCCACTTCTCGCCCATGCGGCGGACCTGTTCGAGCACCACGACGGTGACGTCCTCGGGCAGCCCGGTGGGGATGCGGTTGATGCCCCAGAACGCGCCGAAGTCGTCACGGGCGCCGTCGTCGTGGAAGAAGCCGAGGACGCACGCGTGGTGGTCGTCGATCTGGAAGTAGTCGCTGCGGAAGACGTAGCGCTCACGCGGTTTGAGCGCGAGCAGGTGCGGGTGGTCGTCGAAGGTACCGCCGAGCTGGCGCTCCTTCTTCCGCTCGGCGCGGCGCTCGGCCGCGCTCATCCCCGTGGACGGGTCGTCGTCCTGTTCGTCCTCGGCGGCCTGTTCGGCGGCCTGGTCCCCGTTCTCCTTCAGCCTGGAGAACAGGGTGCCGGAGAACGGGGCGATCTCGGCGCTGTCCTCGTTCGTACCGGGGGCGGTCTCGTCCGTCGGCGCCGATGCGCGGTTGCTCCTCGAGAGCGCGCCGGGCAGATGCCCTTGCGAGGTCCCGGTCGCGCTACCCCGATACCGTGAGTCGGTCATCCGCGCCCTCCACTTTCTTCTCGTATGTCAGCAGGTACTCGGTACTTCGCACACCGGGTCCACGCCGCGGCCAAGGGTGCCCCGGCGCCTGTGTCGCTGGGAGCGCTCTAACGCGCGACGGTGTAGACGGTCCGCAGCATGTCGTAGAGGTCGTTGGCGCTGAGCATCACGGCCTGCTTGATCATGAGGCTGGAGCCCTCGGCCTCGGCCCGCACCAGGGCGTGCGCCCGGCGCAGCGCCTCCAGGTTGTCGCCCTTGATCACCAGGTACTGGTGGATGGAGGTGAACTGCCCGCCCACGTAGTCCTTGAGGATCGAGTACCGCTCGTCGAGCAGGTCGAACAGCTCGGGGTCGCGGATCTCGAGGTTGCGGTTGAGCAGTTCCAGGTTGCCGAGCTGGCGGTAGACCCGCTGGGGCTCCTTGGTCGTGACCCAGATGAACTCGGCGTTGGTGTCGACCTTGCGCCAGAAGGCGTCGACCCGGTTGAGGATCGCCTTCTTGTCCTCGTCGAAGACCAGCACCGAGGCGGACCCGACGACGAGGTAGGCCTGGCCGACGGTGCCGTCCAGCCACTCGATGTAGCCGGTCTCGTCGACGCTCTTGACGCCCAGCACGGAGTAGAAGCCGCTGGGGTTGGACCCGCGCCGGGTGATGACGCGGCGCGCGGGCCGGGGCAGGTACTCCAGGAGCGCGGGCAGGGACGCGAAGCGCATCTCCTTGGTCTTGGAGTACTGGCCGAAGAAGACGGTGGTCGCCAGCCACCAGATGATCACCAGGAGGATGAGCCACCAGTCGGCGCTGGAGACGAACGTGGAGGTGGTGACCCAGAACAGCAGCATCAGGGAGCCGGCCCAGAACAGGATCACCTTCATCGGCAGCGGCCGCATCTGCCATCCGCCGCCCGCCAGCGCGATCTCGTGGTCCAGGAACGACCGATCCAGGCTGGTGGGGATCTTGAAGACGCTCTTGGCCATCGTTCAGATACTCCGCTTCTGCTCGTCTACGAGCAACACCTTACAGTTGCGGTCGGACACTGACAGCGGCTCGTCCACCTGTGCACCACCAGCACCATCCGCCCCGTCGAGGGCCGGATCCAGGCCGATCGACGAGCTGGTCAGCCGCTGTCGGACCCGATCCGGCGAGTCCTGAGCGGGTGGGGGGCGTACGGCTCGGACGTCGGGACGGGCCGCTTCTCCGGGTCGCGTTTTCGGGGAGGCACAGGTGTCTCCTCTGGGGGCTAGGGGGCGGGGGACGGGGGTTCCCAGAGGAAGATGCCGAAGTCCGTGCGATGGTTCGGCACAGGGGAACCACACGGGGAAATCGATGGGGGCGTAGGCAAGTCGCAGGGGACGCGAACGCTTCGGGGGACGCTCATGCTCTCGCACCCGTGGTGCCGTCCGGGAGAGTGGGCCGGGGTAAGGGCGGTTCCCCGTCGGGCGACCGGGGATACGGCGAATAACGCTCGACAGAAGGCGGCGTACTTCCCGGTGGCCTCTGATGCGCGAACACCCCCGCGATCTTTCGTCACGGGGGTGTTCTCGTCACACAGAACCACTGGTCGTGTTCCTCGCCGGGTACGGCCCGGGCCTACTCGGCGTGGATCCAGTTGCCGTTGGAGTCGAGCTGCCAGTCGCCATTGACCTCGGGCTCGTGGACGAAGAGCTCGCCGCTCTGCATGACGGCGATCTTGGCCCAAGCAAAGCGCGTGGTCCTCTCCTCGAGGACCCGTGTGAAATCTACGGCCACAACGTTCTCATCGTCGCTCGAGGAGGCGGCGCAGCTCACAGGCACTACCGCGGAGCTGTAGTCCTCGCTGAGCTCGATCGATTCCAGGTCCTCGTCGATCAGGATGCGCGCCATGCGCTCCTCTTCGATGTCGCCATCATCGGCCGTCCTCTCGAGGTACGCGAGGAGACGGTCCAGACCACCCTCGGCGTACTCGAACCGGTACTCCACGGCGCACTGCGAGGGGTCCTCGGACTCGACCGAGGAGACGGTGATGGACTCGTGCACGCGGGTCTCGGCGTACTCCTCGCTCAGCTCGACCAGCTCGTCGGGAACACGGAACTCGATGCTCCGGACCGGCTCCGTCACGGACTCGGTGAAGTCGAAGACGACCGTGCCGCCCGAGCACGCGGTCAGAGACAGCACAGCGGCCGCACTCGCGACCGCGAGCACCTTGGTGGGGGCCTTGATGGAGGTCACGCTGGGGGTCTCCTTGACTCGACTGGAAATCCAGGGGTTTTCAACGCTGCCTAGTTTGTCGCACCGAGACACCCTCGGCATTCCGGACATGGTGCGTCGAATGTGCCACATCGGCTCTGAAGACTTGACAAAGGCCGGGGAGTTCCCGTGGGAGGACTGCCCCTCGGCCTTTGTCATGCCACACGGCCGCACAGAGCGCGTATCTGGTAATTTTGCGCTATGTGCGCTGGTAAACGAGCAGAAGCGCCTGTACCGGGCACTATGGAAGACTCCGACAGGCGCCTGCTCGTGCCGGACCTGGCGCGAGGGGTGATGCTGCTCCTCATCGCGGCGGCCAACGCTCATTACTGGTTCCGGCAGGACCCGAACGCGTCCGAGACCTACGAAAGCCTCGTCTCGAACCTGCTGCACCTGCTGGTCGACGGACGGGCCTACCCGCTCTTCGCGCTGCTGCTCGGCTTCGGCCTGACGAGGATCGCGCACGGATCCGTCCAGGCGAGCCTGGCCGCAGGCCTCGACCGCAAGCAGGCCGAGCGGCGCGCCACGGCGCTGCTGCGCAGGCGAGGCCTGTGGCTGCTGGCCTTCGGCGCCGTGCACGCCCTCGTCTTCACCCAGGACGTCCTGGGTGTCTACGGACTCGTCACGGTGGTGGTCGCCGGTGTCGTCGCCTCCCGCCGCTGGCGGACCGCACTGGTGTCGGCCGTCCTCGTCTGCACGCTGTCGACGTCCTTCCTGGCGGCGGCCGGGCCCGAGGCGGTCCTGGCCCGCAGCCACGGTCTGGCCGCCCAGGCCCTGTTCGACGAGCGCCTCGCCGGGGTCGCGGCCAACCTGGCGATCTGGACCGTCGCGACACCGGCGACGGCCCTGTCCTCGATGGTGCTGCCCAGCGCGCTGCTGGGATCATGGCTGGCGGGCCGGGGGCTGGTCGAGCAGCCGCACCGGTACCGGAGAGGACTCTCCGGTGTGGTCCTGGTGGGCCTCGTCGTGCCCGCCGCGGTCCTCCCGGTGCTCTGGGTGAGCGTGGGAGGCACCGGCGTCCCGGCGAGGGCCCTGATCGCCTGGCACCAGGGCCTGGCTGGTCTGCTGACCGGAGCCGCCTACCTGGCGCTCGTGGCCCTGGTCGTCTCACACCGCGCAGCGGGTGCGGGAACCCTCGGCCGGGCGCTGGCAGCCACCGGCAGGCGTTCCCTGTCGGCCTACCTGTCGCAGACCGTGCTCCTGGCGCTGGCGGCCGGAGCGCTCCGCCTCTGCGGCGTCGAGGCGCTGTCCCTGGCCTGGCAGATGTTCGTCGCGGCCACCGTCTGGTCGGTCTCGCTGCCCGTCTGCTCCCTCATGGAGCGGCGCGGGGTCCAGGGGCCCGCCGAGCGGGAGCTGCGCCGCTTGGTGGCCGCGGGCGCGCGGCGGTGATGGTCTCCCCCGCCGCACCGCGGCCGGGATCCCCGTCCCTGCACGCCTGCGCGAGCAGTCCGCGCTGCCCCGCGGCCCCCAGGACCGTTCGGAAGGCCACCGGGGCGGCCCGATCCGTATGGTCTGGCCGGTACCGGCCAACTTCCGTGTCCGGGGCGAGCAGCGAAAACCACCGCTGCCCTCGGGCACGGGTGCCCGTACCCGATCACCGTGGGGAGGAGGTCCTCTCGTCGCGGTCGTCGCCGCCACGGGTCGGATGCAGCGCCACCAGGGCCGAGGCCGCGCCCGCCAGCGCGGTGGAGAACACCGCGGGGGTCGCCATCGCCTCGACCAGGTACACGGGCACCAGGACCGAGGCGAGGTTGAACAGCGCGTGCAGCACGATCACCGGCCAGAGCCTGCCCACGTGCTCGTAGACGAAGGCCGACAGCATCCCCAACGGCAGTGCCACGGCGAGCTGCACGAGGTTGCCGTGCAGAGCGGCGAACACCGCCGAGCTGACCAGCGCCGAGACCAGCACCGGCCAGCGGCGCCGCAGCAGCGGGTAGACCAGGCCGCGCATGAGGGCCTCCTCGCCTGCCGGGGCGGCCACGACCAGGGCGAACAGCAGCAGCGCCACCGGCACCGCGTTCTGAGCGCTCTGCGCGGAGTCGAAGACGGGCGATCCGTACTCGACGTAGAGCCACACGGCCAGCGACTGACCCCCGAGGAAGCACATCACCAGACCGAAGAGGGCGAACGCCCAGAACTGGGTCTCCCGCGCCTGCGCCGAGACCGGTCGGGACGACCACGCACCGAAGGACCAGCGCCGCCAGGCCACGACGGCGCCGAGCACCACGGGGCCCGCGACGGCCGCGCCGAGCACCGGTGAACCCGAGAGCAGCCCCACCGCGAACGACGCGGCGACGTAGAGGAGGAGCCCTCCGGCGCACTGGGCGAGGATCGCCGCCCAGGAGCGGGATCGGCTACCGCTGGCACTCACGTGTACTTCCGACAAGCGGGTCTCGTCGCCGACGGGGGTCTTCGGTTCACCACAACGGTTCGTCCATTCCTTACTCTTTATCGCCAGATGCCATGATGGCCTTGATCGTTCGCTTGAAAGGTGAATATCCAGGTGTCTTCTTCTCGGCGGAAATAGGGATCACCACCGTGTCGGGACCGTCCACGGAACCGGTGAGGGTGCTTCGGCTCCCGCCACCGTGACGGCGCGGCGGACCGGAGGAGCGAACACGCCACGACAGTACGCCGCACGGCCGTCACGGCGCGGCGCACGTGGAAGGACGCGAGGGGAAGGCGATGGCGGACATGGACGACGGGGCGGAGCGGAGCCCTGACCGGGCTCCGGGGGAGAGGGACGCGGACGACCCTGGTGAGGACCGTGCGTCCGAGGACGGTAGCGAGGGCCGTGTGTCCGAGGACAGTAGTGAGGGCCATGCGCCCGAGGACGGCGGCGACGACGCTACGGAGCTGGCCGAGGACCTGGTGCCCACACGGCTGCCCGTGCTCGCCGCGGTGCTGGCGTTCCTCGTCCCGCCGGCGGGAGCGGTGCTGGGCCACGTCGCGGTGCGGCGCACCTACTGGCGACACGGCCTGTCGCGGCTGGCGATCGCGGCCGGGTGGACCATGACGGCGTTGAGCGCCTGCGGGGTGCTGGTCTACCTGAGCTACCAGGAGGAGGAGGCCCGGATCGAGGCTCTGGCGGCTGCCGAGGAGCAGGCCCAGGAGCAGATGCGCCGGGCGATCGCCGAGAGCCCCAGCACAGGACTCCTCGACGAGGAGTTCTGCCGAGTGCTGGGCGAGGTCGCCGAGACCGCGCCCGGCACCGGGTTCGTCACCAGTCCGGAGCAGGTCAACAGCGCGATGGTCGAAGGCTACGGGACGCTGGGGCGGACCGACACCCCGAACGCGCAGGTCTACGACGACTACGCGCAGTACCTGGTTTCGTTCGCCGACCACGACGCGGACGAGCACGTCGCCCACGCGGAGGACCTTCAACAGGCGGTCAACGACGACGTGCTGGCGTGCCTTCCCCTCATGAACGGGACCCTGGAGTAGGGGTCCGCCCCCGAGGGGCCAACGCTTCGGACGGCCTCAGGCCGAACGCCCGGCGATGGGGTGGTAGGCGCGTTCCCTGCCTTCGAGGGTGTCCGTGACCATGGCTCCGAGGCTGTTGAGGATGTGGGAGCGCACCAGTCCGGCCGCGGCGGCACCGTCGCCGACGACGACCAGCTCCAGGATCTCGTGGTGCTGGTTCAGGTCGATGGTGCGCGGCTCGGCGCCCGCGGGCAGTTCCAGGCCGATCCGCCGGTACCGGTCGGCCTTGTCCCACAGGTCGTCCAGGAGCCTGATCATCACGTTGTTGTGGGAGGCGGCGTAGATCGCCCGGTGGAAGGCCCGGTGCGCCGCGATGGCCTCCTCGCCCCAGGTGCGGGTGACCGGAAGGAGCGCGTCGGCCGCCGCCCTCATCGCGGCGATCTCCCGTTCCGTCCGGCGCAGCGCGGCGAGCTCGGTGGCGGAGGGCTCCAGCGAGAAACGGGCCTCCAGCAGCTCGCGCGCCTCGGTGGCGCTCATGGGCGCCACGCGGACGTCCCGGTGGGTGTCCATCGCGACCCAGTCCTCGCTGGCCAGCCGCCTGATCGCCTCGCGCAGGGGCGTGATGCTCATCCCCATCTCCTCCGCCAGCTCGTACTGCGACAGGCGTGATCCCGGGGCGAGCTCGCCGGAGGTGATGCGGCGGCGCAGCTCGGTATAGGCCAGCCCGCCCTTGCTGGAGAAGACGTTCGCGCTGGTCATCGTGACCTCTCTCACCCAATCCTCACTCGCGGGCTTGTGACCCCCGTCTCGGCCAGTATAGGCTCCGCATAACTTATAAGAGCCTTATAAGACCAAGCTCGGCAGGAAGAGGCCCATGCGAATCGTTTCCGCCCACGTCGGCACCATCCCGATCAGCTCGTCGATGCGCAACGCGTACATCGACTTCAGCAAGATGGACTGCACGGTCCTGGCACTGGTCAGTGACGTGGTGGTCGACGGCGAGCCCCTGGTGGGTTACGGCTTCAACTCCAACGGCCGGTACAACGCCACGGCCATCCTGAACGAGCGGATGCTGCCGCGGCTGCGCGAGGCCCCGGCGGAGGAACTGCTGGACGGGAACGGCGAGCTCTCACCCGCCGGGGCGTGGGACGTCATGATGCGCAACGAGAAGCCGGGCGGGCACGGCGAGCGCTCCGTCGCCGTCGGCGTGGTCGACATGGCGCTGCACGACCTCGCCGCCAAGGCCGCGGGGGTCCCGCTGTACCGGTGGATCTCCGACCACTACGGTGACGGCGACCCGGACGAGGACGTCTTCGTCTACGCCGCCGGCGGCTACTACGCGCCCGGCAAGACCCTGGAGGACCTCCAGGAGGAGATGCGCGGCTTCCTCGACGCGGGGTACGAGATCGTCAAGATGAAGATCGGCGGCGCCGACCTGGCCGAGGACCTCAGGCGCATCGAGGCGGTCATCGACGTCCTGGACGGCGACGGGTCCCGGCTAATGGTGGACGTCAACGGCAAGTTCGACCTGGGGACCGCGCTGGAGTACGGCCGGGCCATCGACCAGTACGGCCTCTTCTGGTACGAGGAGGTCGGCGACCCGCTGGACTACGGCCTGAATGCGACGCTGTCGGAGGACTACCGCAACCCCATCGCGACCGGCGAGAACCTGTTCTCGTTGCAGGACGCCCGGAACCTGGTCCGCTACGGCGGCATGCGCCCGGACCGCGACTTCATCCAGGTCGACCCGGCGCTGAGCTACGGGCTGACGGAGTACCGCCGGGTCCTGGACATGCTCGCCCAGCACGGCTGGTCCTCCCGCCGGTGCGTCCCGCACGGCGGGCACCAGTTCTCGCTGCACATCGCCGCGGCGCTCAAGCTCGGCGGCAACGAGTCCTACCCCGGAGAGTTCCAGCCCACGGGCGGCTTCACCGACGACGCGGTGGTCACCCGCGGCCGTGTGGCGCCGGGCGAGCTTCCGGGCATCGGCCTCGAGGGCAAGGCGAAGTTCCACGAGGTCCTCCGGGGCCTGCACGGCTGACAGCCCGGGACCGGCGGCTCCCGAGCCGGTCCCCTTCAGCAGTTCGAGCCAGGCCGAGCGGAAGACCGGAGAAGGTACACCATGGCAACCCCCCGTCCACAACCCCTCTGGGGACACCTGTGGGAGTCACACCGAGAGGTCAAGGACCTTCTGACCTTCTCGAAGCGCAGGAAGTCGCCGCGAGCGGCGCTGACGGCATCCCGCCGGGACGACGTCAGCGGGCCCACCACCGCCCGTGACGGTCGGAAGGACTCGGAACCGGCCGAAGGGTCCGGCGCCCCCGGCTCCGACCCCGGCCCCGGGTACACACCCGCACGCGTCACCGGGCTGCTCCTCGGTCCGCTGCTGTTCGTGGCGACGCTCGTATTCTTCGAACCCGAGGGGCTCTCGTCGGCGGGACGGGCGGTCCTCGCCACCACCCTCTGGGTCGCGACCTGGTGGATCACCGAGGCGATACCCATCCCGGTCACGTCCCTGCTCCCGGTCGCGCTCCTGCCGCTGACCGGCGCGCTGGACGGCGACGCCGTGGTCGCGGCGTACGGCAACGACATCATCTTCCTGTTCCTCGGGGGGTTCTCGCTCGCGATCGCGATGGAGAAGTGGAACCTCCACCAACGCATCGCCCTCTCGATCGTCGCGGCGATCGGCACGAGTCCGCGCCGCATCGTCCTCGGCTTCATGATCGCGACGGGCTTCCTGTCGATGTGGGTCTCCAACACGGCAGCCACCATGATGATGATCCCCGTCGGGCTGGCGGTCGTGTACCAGGCCTCCCGCTCGCTGCGGGGAGGGGAGTTCGCCGACGACCTGCCGAAGTTCGAGAAGTCCATCGTCTTCGGTATCGGGTACGCGGCCACCATCGGCGGCCTCGGGACGCTGATCGGAACACCGCCGCTCGCCGTTCTCTCGGCGACCGCCGGGGAGCTCTTCGGTGAGAGCGTCTCGTTCGGCGGGGGGGTGGGGTTTGG
>ANAW01000010.1:0-73253 GCA_000340945.1 Nocardiopsis synnemataformans DSM 44143
CCCGCCGCTCGCCGTTCTCTCGGCGACCGCCGGGGAGCTCTTCGGTGAGAGCGTCTCGTTCGGCGGGTGGATGGTGTTCGGAATCCCGATCGCCGTCGTCCTCCTCACCTTCGCGTGGTTCTACCTGACGAGCGTCAGGCTCAAGGTCCGCTTCAAGCACCTTCCCGGCGGCAGGGAGATCATCCGGGAGGAGAGGAGGTCCCTCGGCAGGATGTCCGCCGAGGAGAAGGCCGTGCTCGGCGTCTTCCTCGGAACGGCGTTCATGTGGGTGACCCGGTCGTTCCTCTGGGAGGGCCTTCTCCCGGGGATCAGCGACGGGGTGATCGCGATCGTCGCGACGGTGGTCCTGTTCACGCTGCCGACCCGCAACGCCGGGGAGCGGAGGATCCTCCGGTGGGAGGACTCGAAGAAGATCCCCTGGGGGATCCTCCTGCTGTTCGGCGGCGGGCTGGCCATCGCCGCGGGGTTCGTCGACACCGGCCTCTCCGCGTGGATCGGCGACCAGCTGCGCGTGCTCGACGGGGTCGACGTGATCCTGACCATCGTCATCGCCACCGCGCTCGTGCTGTTCCTGACGGAGATCACCTCGAACGCCGCGACGGCGACGATGATCCTCCCGGTCATGGCGGCCCTCGCGATCTCCCTGGACATCCACCCGTACGCGTTGATGGTCCCCTGCGCGATGGCCGCGAACTGCGCGTTCATGCTCCCGGTGGGCACCCCTCCGAACGCGATCATGTTCGGCACCGGCAGGGTGACGATCATGGAGATGGTCAGAAACGGGTTCTGGCTGAACGTCATCGCCCTCGCCCTCGTCGTCGCGGGGACGCTGTTCATGCTGCCGCTGATGTGGGGGATCGACCTCATGACCCTTCCCGCCGGGTTCCGGTGACCGGGTCGGTGACCTCGGCGAGCGTGCGATGGGCCAGACGGCGCTCGCCCGCCTCGGCGGACCGGTAGACCGCCGTCCGGGCCAGCGGGTGGTAGAAGCGGACGCGGGTGCCGAACTCGACGAGCCCGGTGGCGGAGGCTGCCGCGCTGGCGGTCGGCAGGTCGATGCCCAGCCGCCGCGCGGACGGCCACAGCAGTCCGGGGTCGCCGGTCGGGTCGGCGCTCGCGATCGTCAGCAGCCGCCGCGCCTGGGCGGACAGACCGGTCAGCGCGTCCTGGAAGGCGCGCTCGACCCGGGACGGCACCGAGGACGCGTCCGGCGGGGCGAAACCGCCGGCCCTGGGCAGTGCCAGCAGCGCCAGCGGGTTTCCGCGCGCCTCGGCCACCACCCGCTCCCGCACCTGTGCGTCGAGCACCTCGTGGCTCAGCGCCGCGAGCAGCGAGCGCGCGTCTGCGTCGCCCAGGCCCTCGACGGTCAGGCTCGGCAGGTCGTCCAGCTCCCCGGTCGCGCAGGGCAGCCGGACGCCGGACACCAGGGCGACCGGCTCGGCGGCGACGCGGCGCGCGAGGAACGCCAGGACCTTCGACGACGCCGCGTCCAGCCACTGGGCGTCGTCGACCAGGCACAGCAGCGGGCGGTCGCGCGCCGCGGCCGCCAGCAGGTCCAGGGCCGCCAGGCCGACGCGGAACACGTCCGGTGTGCCCGTCGCCCGCCCGAACGCGACCAGGAGGGGGTCGCGGTCCTGAGCCGGGAGCTCGTCGAGATGCCCCAGGACCGGCAGGCACAGCTGGTGCAGTGCCGCGAACGGCAGCTCCGCCTCGTACTGGGACCCGGACACGTGGACGACCCGGAACCCGGGCACGGCCCGCCGGACGTGCTCCAGCTGGGCGCTCTTGCCGATGCCCGCCTCGCCGCGCAGGACCGGCGCGCCGCCCAGGCCCGCCCGCGCGGCACCGGTCAGCCCGTCGAGGCGCGCGATCTCGTGCCGCCTGCCGACGAGGGAACCGCGGGGGGAAGCGAACGTCCGCATACGGCGTACGTTAACAAGGCCGGAGTCGGCCCGGTCGCGCCCCGGGGGCGGCGGTGGCGGCCCGGGGGGCGTTCGGACCGACGACGTTCTCCACGCCGGGGACGCGGCGGTCGGGGTCGCCGGTGACGGTCGTGGCGTGCGTGTCCCCGCGGGGGTCAGGTCACCAGTCCCTGCCGGTAGGCGTAGACCACGGCCTGGACGCGGTCGCGCAGGTCGAGTTTGGTGAGGATGCGCGAGACGAACGTCTTCACGGTCTCCTGGCTGATGAACAGGCTCGCGGCGATCTCGCCGTTGGACATGCCGTTGGCGATCAGGCGCAGGACCTCCAGCTCACGGGGGGTCAGCCGGGGGTCGACCGCGTCGGTGTGGGAGGGCCGGATCCGGGCGGCGTACCTGCCCACCAGCTGGCGTGTGACCTCGGGGTCCAGCAGCGCCGCGCCGGTGGCCACGGTGCGGATGCCGTGCAGCAGCTGGGCCGGGGGCGCGTCCTTGAGCAGGAACCCGCTGGCGCCCGCGCGCAGGGCCTCGTAGACGTACTCGTCGAGGTTGAACGTCGTGACCACGAGGACCTTGACGGGACGGGCCACCCCGGCCCCGGCCAGGCGCTGGGTGGCCTCGATGCCGTCGAGCACGGGCATGCGCACGTCCATCACCACGACGTCGGGGCCCAGCTGTTCGGCGAGCTCGACCGCGGCCTTGCCGTCCCCGCACTCACCGACGACCTCCAGGTCGGGCTGGGCGTCGATGATGGTGACCAGGCCGGTGCGGATCAGCACCTGGTCGTCGCAGACCAGGACCCGGATCGGCGCGCTCATACCCGGTCGCCCACCGGGGCCCGCGCGGGGATGCGCGCGTGCACGGTGAAGCCCCCGCCCTCGTGCGGGCCCGCGGTGAAGTCGCCGCCCAGGACCTCGACGCGTTCGCGCAGGCCGACCAGGCCCCGCCCGCTCCCTCCGGGGGAGACGCCCGGAGGCCCGGCGTGGTCGGTGCTGACGTTCACGGTGATCTCCTCGGGGCGGTGGCGCACCCGCACGGTGGTGGGGCTGCCGTGCGCGTACTTGAGGGCGTTGGTCAGGGCCTCCTGCACGACGCGGTGCGCGACGAGGTCGGCGCTGCCGCGCGAGGCGGCCGGGGTGCCCTCCTCGCTGAACTCCACCGGCTGCCCGGCCCGGCGCGTCTGCTCCACCACGGTGAGCAGCCCCTCGTCGGAGGCGGGGGCGGGGGTGGAGTGGTCGGGGTTGAGCAGGTCGAGCAGGTGGCGCAGGTCGGTGATGGCCCGCCTGCCGGTGTCGGTGACCGCGGTCAGGGTCTGGTCGAGCCGCTCGGGCGCGGAGGTCAGGTAGCGCGCCGCCTCGGCCTGCACGACCATCGCGGTCACGTGGTGGGTCACGACGTCGTGGAGTTCGCGGGCGATGCGGGTGCGTTCGGCGGTGCGGGTGGCCTCGGCGACGAGGCGGCGGCGTTCGGCCTCGGCGATGCGGGTGGAGCGCAGCCACGCCCCGATCCCCCAGGCCAGGGCCAGCGCCGCGTAGAACGTCACGTAACCGGCCGGGGTCTCGCCCGCCCCGACCCGGTCCACCGCGACCGCCAGCACCACGTAGGCCGCCGAGCCCACCAGCATGGCGGTGCGCCGGTACCGGTGGAGGTGGGCGCCGGCGCTCACCAGCACGATGGGCAGCGCGACGCCCGCGAACAGGTGGTAACCGGACAGCTGGTCGAGGGCGAAGCCGCTCGCCACCAGGGCCAGGGCCAGGGCCGGCCACCGCCTCCGCCCGGCCAGGGGCAGGCTCTGGAGGGCGGCCGCGACCAGGCCCAGGGAGTCGAGGGGTCGTTCCGCCACGCCGCCGAACTCGGTCCCCTGTCCGTGCAGTGACGGGATGAGCGAGGCGACCAGGAGCAGCAGTCCCAGGGGCAGGTCCCGGAGGGTGACGTCGAGCCGCTGCCACAGGTGGGGGAGCCGCCGGAGACTGGTCACTGGGGAAGTGTAGCGGTGGCGGCGGGTCGCTCGACGCGCCTGCGGACGGGGAGGAGCGCGGCCGCGGCGACGGCCGGGAACTGCTGGAGAGGTCTCATGGGGTTCCTTCGTCGGAGCGGCGCGGCCGGGGCGCCGCGACTGGGGGAAACGCTACGGATCAGGGTGGCGCGGGGTCGTCCCCCGCGCGAGCTACACGCAGGTGTCCACCGTGCGGTGACGACCCGACCACCGCCGCGTCCGTAGGTTCTTCCCAGTCGCGGAGGTTCCGGTTCGCGGGGACAGGGCCGACGCACTCTCCCCCGTCACCGTGGCACCACCCGCTGACCTCCGCCCCGATTCCCTCGCTGGAGGCCCCGATGCCGCGCACCATCCGGACGACCGCCCTGACCGCACTGTGCCTGGCCGTGGCCGGAGCGGGCCTCACACCATGGCCGACCTCCAGCAGACCCTGGGTGACGGGGACCGGGTCTGCTCCTACGACCGGTTCGGCGAGGGCGGGAGCGACCAGCCGCCCGGTCCCCAGACCATCGCCGACGCCGGACGGACCCTGACCGCCGTCCTGGACGACGTCGCCGGTGACGGCCCGGTCGTCCTGGTCGGCCACTCGCTGGGCGGGCTGATCGCCGCCCGCTACGCCCCCCACCACCAGGACCGGGTCAGGGGTCTGGTGCTGCTGGACGCCACGTCCCCGACGATGCTCGACGACATCACCGGGGTGATCCCCGAGTACGGCGCCGACCTGGAGCGCGTGTGGTCCGAGGGCCAGGAGCGGTGGCTCCAGGTCTCCGGCGACAGCCGGCTCAGCACCGCTGAGGAGAGCGGCCACCACATCCACGTCGACCAGCCCGGACTCGCCGTCGAGGCCGTCCGGCGCGTCACCGACCAGGCCGCCGCCTGAGGCACCGGCCGGAGCGCGGTACCAGCGGGAGGCGCGGAACGGGGCGGTCAGCGCCCGGAGGTGAGGCCGCTGTCGTGGGCGAGGATGGCGGCCTGGACCCGGTTGGACACGCCCAGGCGCGCGTACACGGCGCTGACGTGGGTCTTGACGGTGTCCTCGGCGAGGTGCAGCTCGCGGGCGATCGCGGCGTTGGACAGGCCGGAGCCCAGCAGGGCCAGGACCTGGCGCTCGCGCGGGGTCAGGGCGGCGACGCGCTCGTGGTCGGGGTGGGCGCGCGCCTCTCGGCGGGCGCGGAAGCCCGTGATCACGCGCCGGGTGACCTTCGGGGACAGGTAGGCGCCGCCCTCGGCGACCGCGCGCACGCCGGTGAGCAGTTCGCGCGGGGTGGCCGCCTTGAGCAGGAAGCCGCTCGCCCCGCCGTCCAGAGCGCGGGTCACGTACTCGTCGGTGCCGAAGGTGGTCAGCATGGCCACGGCCGTCGCGGGCGAGGCCCGGCGGACCAGGTCGATGGCGGTGAGGCCGTCGGCCCCGGGCATCTGGATGTCCAGGAGGGCCACGTCGGGGCGCTGGCGCGCGGCCAGGTCCGCGGCCTCGTGCCCGTCACCGGCCTCGGCGACGACGGTGATCTCCGGGTCCGAGGACAGGATGGTGCGGATGCCCACCCGGATGAGCGGCTCGTCGTCGGCCAGCAGTACGCGGATCACCGGTCCTCCTCCCCCGTGACCGAGGCGACCGTCAGCGGTACGCGGATCACCGGTCCTCCTCCCCCGCCCCCGTGCCCAGGACGACCGTGTCCTTGGCCGCGAGGACCCCGTCGGCGAAGCACAGGCGGTAGGCGTCCACCCGCGCGCCGGGCCAGGCCACCCGCGAACGGTAGTACACGCAGGACCAGGCGTCGGGGACGGGAGCCCCCGCCCCGGTCGGCGGGTCGAGCATCGGCTCGGCGGGCAGGACGGCCACGCCCCTGCCGGTCCGCCCCACCTCCATGGCGGCGAAGTCGTCCGGGGGCAGGACCGAGCGCGCGGAGGCGTAGCCGTAGTACACGCCCCAGAGCAGGGTCAGGGCCAGGAGCAGGCCGAGCGGAACGGTGACGGCGGCCGCGAGCGCGCTCCGGGCGCTGGTCCGGCTGGCCGCGCGCTGGCGCCCGGACTCCGACTCCGCTGCCGCTCCGGGGGACGGCGCCTCCTCGGCCAGCGGCAGACGGGCCCGGACGGTGAAACCGCCGTCCTCCCCCGCCCGGGCCAGGAGCGATCCGCCGACGGCGGACAGCCGGTCGCGCAGACCGGCCAGGCCGTGTCCGCCCGAGGCCAGCACCGCGCCGCCCTCCTCCCCGGCGGCTCCGTTGGCCGCGGTCAGGACGGCCTCGTCCCCGGCGCGCCGCAGCTCCAGGCGCACCGGGGCTCCGGGCGCGTGCTTGGCCGCGTTGGTCAGGGCCTCCCGCGCCACCGCGTACAGGACGCTCCGAACCCCCGGGGGAAGGGTGTCCCACACCTGCTCCCCGGCCGTGTCCACGTTCATCCCGGACGCGCGGGCCCGCTCCACCAGGGCGCGCGGATCCGCGTGCGCGGGGTCGGCGGACGGCTCCCCCGACTCCTCGTGCAGCAGGCCGATGATCTCCTGGAGCCGCTCCACGGCCCGGATCGCGCCCGCGCCGAGTTCGGCGGCGCCCCGGCGGTAGTCCTCGGCCTCCAGTTCGCGGTCCACCTCCAGGGCTCCCGCGCGCACGGCGATGAGGGTCAGCTCGTGTCCCAGGGAGTCGTGCATGCGCGCGGCGATCCGGGCCCGCTCGCGCGCACGCTCGCGCTCGGCCGCGACCCGCTGTTCGCGTTCGAGCAGTTCGGCCAGGCGCCAGCCGAGCCCTGCGGCCTCGGCGCGCCGTCGCAGGTAGCGGCCCGCCAGCCACGGGGCCGCCCCGCACAGCACCGCCAGGGCGGCGCTGGCCAGGGCCGGGGTCGGGCCCCGGTCGGCCAGGAGCGCGAGGGCCGGGTGCAGCAGGAGGACCGCGGCCACGGTGGGCCAGGCCGTCCGGGTCGGCACCCGGGAGCGTCCGAGCGCGTAGGCCGCCGCGGCCAGAGCGGCTCCGGTCTCCGGCAGCAGGTCGGGGACGGTCGGGGGGATCACGGCGTTCAGACCGCCCAGGAGGACCAGGGCCGTCAGGAGGAGTCCGTCGAGGGCTGTTCGCACGCTGGCAAGGCTACAAAACGCCATGTCAGCCAGGTATCACCCGAAAGTGCCGGTCGGCGGACGCCCACCGGCACGAAGGTGGCGCGGGGCCCGCCGGAACGGGCACCGCCGGGGGATGTGCCCGGCCCGCGGCCGCGCCTAGCGTGCCGTTGCCACATCCGGGCGAACACCCATGGAGGACGACGATGCCCCACCCATCCGACGCACCGGGGCGGCGGGGCGCCCCGGCCGCCCGCCTGCCGGGCGCCCGCCTCCTGGCCGCGGCCCTGGCCGCCGCCTCGCTCGGCGCGCTCGCGTTCCCGGCACCGGCCGCCGCGGCCTCCGCCGTTCCCGAGCGGCCGGTGAGCGCGGCGGAACTGGACCGCTTCGCCGCCGGGTACGTGGAGAGCACCGGCCTGCCCGGCGCGACCGTGGCGGTGACCCTGGACGGGGATGTCGTGCACACCGGCGGGTACGGCCGCGACGGCGCCGGGGAGCCCCTGCGCGCGGACACCCCGATGCGCATCGCCTCACTGAGCAAGTCGATGACCGCGCTGGCCGTCATGCAGCTGGTGGAGGGCGGCGGGGTCGAGCTGGACCGGCCGGTGTACGACTACCTGCCCGACTTCCGGATCGCCGACCCCCGGGGCGCGCGCATCACCGTGCGCCAGGTCCTGGACCAGAGTTCGGGGATGTCGGACCAGGGCTTCTCCCCGGTCGAACGCCCGCGTCGGCCCGAGTCCCTGGCCGAGGCGCTGGCGCAGATGGAGGGGGCCGGGCTCTCCGCCGACCCGGGCGCGGAGTGGGAGTACCACAACCCCAACTACCACGTCGCGGCCCGCCTGGTGGAGGTGGTCAGCGGCCAGCCCTTCGCCGAGTACCTGGAGGAGCACGTCTTCGCCCCCGCTGGGATGGACGACACCTCCTCCCTGGACCCGGTCACGGGCACCGCGCCGGGACTGGCGCGGGGCCACGTGCGCGCCTACGGGCTGAACGTCCCCGCCCCCGAGCCCGAGGTCTTCGGCACCGGGTCGGGCGGGGTGGTCTCCACCGCGGAGGACATGGCGCGCTGGGTGATCCTCCAGGGCGGCGGGGGCCGCACACCCGACGGCACGGAACTGGTCTCGGCGGAGTCGGTCGAGCTGATGCACCGCCCCTCGGCGCCGAACGGGCGCTACGGGCTGGGCTGGATGCGGCGCCCGCCGCAGGAGGGCACCGACGAGGTCCAGGTATGGCACGGCGGCGTGGTCTCCACCTACTCCTCCTACCAGGTGCTGGTCCCCGGCACCGGCTACGGCTTCGTGGCGCTGTTCAACAGCGGGATCACGCTCACCGAGGAGGACACCTGGGGGCTGGTCGAGGGGCTCATCGCGCTGACCGAGGGCCGTGAGCCGGTGGTCGGGGACTCCTGGCTGTGGAAGGTCGACCTCGCCTTCGGCGCGCTCACCCTGCTCGCGCTGGCGCTGGGCACGCGCGGGGTGCTGCGGGCGGGCGGGTGGGCGGCCCGCCGCGCCGGTCGCCCGTGGTGGCGGACCGGCCTGACCGTCCTGCCCTACCTGGTCCCCCCGGCGCTGCTGCTGGGCGTCAACGGCGCGATCACCTTCGTCATGGGCGGCAGGGAGGGCACGTGGCTCCAGCGCTTCTACGGCGTCCCCGCCGAGCTGGCCTTCCTCGTCGCGGCCGCCCTGGCCTGCCTGGCGGTGCTGGCCGCCCGGGCCGCGGCGGTGGTCCGGGCCCGGCGGGCGTAGTACCCCGCTCCCAAGCCCGGGGAGGCGCCCGGACGGTGGGCGCCTCCCCGGAGCCGTGTCCGGCTCCTCAGACGGGCCCGTCCCGCAGACCCGAGGTGATCCGGTGGTAGAGGCCGCCGGAGGTCAGACCGCCGTCGACGACCAGTTCGGTCCCCGTCACGTACCGGGAGGCCTCCGACAGCAGGAACAGCACCACGTCGGCGACCTCCCCGGGCTCGGCCACCCGGCCCGCGGGCACCGAGCGCAGGCTCTCCTCCACGAAGTCGTCGGTCCCCGAGCGCAGCAGCGGGGTGTCCACCAGCCCGGGGTGCAGGGAGTTCACCCGCACTCCCCAGGGCGCGAACTCCAGCGCGCCCACCTTGCTCAGGCCGCGCACGCCCCACTTGCTCGCGCCGTAGGAGGCGGAGAAGTAGCCGGTCATCCCGGCGACGGAGGACACGTTGACCACCGACGCCGTCCCCGACGCGCGCAGCAGCGGAGCCATGGACCGCATGCCGTAGAACACGCTGGACAGGTTGACGTCGAGCACCCGGCGCCAGTCCTCGTCCGTGGTGTCGGCGATCCCGAAGCGGTGGCTGACCCCGGCGTTGTTGACCAGCCCGTCGAGGCGTCCGCCGTCCTCGTCCGCGATCCGGTCGCGCAGGCGCGCCCAGTCGTCCGGGTCGGCGGCGTCCAGGCGGGCGAACCGCGCCGTCGCGCCCAGCTCACCGACCTCCCGGGCCGTGCGCCCGCCCCGTTCCCCGTCCAGGTCCGCCACCCAGACCCGGGCGCCCTCGCGCCCCAGCGCCAGGGCCTCGGCCCTGCCCATGCCGCCCGCGGCGCCCGTCACCAGGACGACGCGTCCGGCCAGTCCGTGCCCGGCTCCGCCGGTCGGTGGTTCCGCTACTCGCATGCCGCTCCCCCTCTCAGTCGATCGGCAGTTCGGTGCCGCGCGTCTCGGTGACGAACAGGACGGCCACCAGCGTCACCAGGGCGGTGAGGACGAAGTAGCCCGCGGGCGCCAGCGGCTGGCCGGTGGCGCTGATCAGCCAGGTCGCGACGAAGGGCGCGGTGCCGCCCAGGAGCGTGTTGGTGACGTTGTTGCCGAGCGCGATCCCGCTGTAGCGGGTGGAGGCGCCCAGCATCTCCGCGTAGGTGACGAACGAGGCGCCGTTGACGACCGAGACGCACACGAACAGGGCCGACTGGCCCACGATCGCGGCCCAGGCCGGACCGGCGGACATCATCATGAACATCGGGAAGCCCAGGAGCACGGCCCCGACGCTGCCGATGAGGATGACCTTCTTGCGGCCGATGGTGTCGGCCAGGTAGCCCGAGAGCGGCAGGGTGGCGGCGCCGACGACCATGGCGACCGCGGTCGAGGCGAAGGCCAGCTGGGCGGAGTGCCCGGCCGTGGTCTGGAGGTAGGTGGCCGCGTACACCGAGACGATGTAGTAGCCGCCGGTGATCACCGCGCCCAGGCCGATGATCTTGAGCACGGACCGCCAGTTGGTGACCAGCAGGGTCCGGATCGGCATGCGCTCGGTCTCGCCCTGGTCCGCCAGCTGCTTGAACTGCGGGGTGTCGTCCAGGTGGCTGCGGATGTAGAGGCCGATGACGCCGATGGGCAGGCTGAGCAGGAACGGCAGGCGCCACGCCCAGTCCAGCATCTGCTGCTCGGTGAAGACCGTGGCGAAGGTGAGCGCCACCAGCGAGGCGAACAGCGAGCCGAAGTAGGTGCCCGAGTTGACCAGGGAGGTCTGGGTGGCCCGCCAGCGGGCCGGGGCGGACTCGGCCACGAAGGCGTTGGCCCCGCCGAGTTCGCCGCCGGCGGCGAAGCCCTGGACGCAGCGGCACAGGACCAGGAGGGTGGTCGCCCAGACGCCGAGCGTGTAGTAGTTGGGCAGGGCGCCGATGGCGGCGGTGGCCAGGACCATCAGCAGGATGGTCCAGGACAGGGCCCGCTTGCGCCCGTAGCGGTCCCCGATGTGGCCGAAGAGGATCCCGCCGGGCACGCGCATGAAGAACGCGACGGCGAAGGCGGCGAACGTGCCCATCAGGGCCGCCGTCGGGTCCTCGGAGACGAAGAAGAGCATCGCCACGAACGTGGCCATGTAGCCGTAGATGCCGAAGTCGTAGTACTCGACGACGGTGCCGATGACCGCCGCCCGGATGACCTTCATCCGTGACTGGAAGCCCGCCTCCGGCGCCGGTGCGGGCCCGGACGCCGACTGCTGGTGGAGTGACATGCTGCCTCCCTGGGGAGAGGGTCGGATCGGTGTGTGCGCCGCCCGATCCCGTGGTTGCGGGGGATGACGGGGGGCCGGGGCGTGTCCGGGGGACAGGCCTATCTGCGTGCCGCGGCTCCCCGCCCGGCGATGCGGCCCATGGTGAGGGCGTTGGCGACCGCGTTGCCGCCGCCGACGTAGCGGGGACCGAGGACCCCGGCGCCCGCCTCGCCCGCGGCGAAGAGCCCGGGGACCGCGGTCCCGGTACGGTCGCGCACGGCGGCGGCGGAGTCGATCTCCAGACCGGCGTGCGTGCAGACGATCTCGGCGGGGAGCACGCGGGCCGCGTAGTAGGGGGCGGTGTCCAGGGGCTCGGGGTCGCCCTCCGCCCCCTTGCCGCGCAGGGTCAGGTGGCGCAGGAAGTCCGGGTCCTCGCCGTTCGGCAGCCGGGAGTTCCAGGTCCGCACCGTGGCGAGCAGGGCCGCCTCGGGCACCCCCATGAGGGCGGCCAGTTCCTCCAGGGTGTCGGCGCGCAGGGTGCGGCCCGCGTCGGCCTCCTCGGTGACGCGTTCGGGCGTCCAGTCCGCGTACCCGGCGGGCAGCGAGGCCCGGGCCCGGTCGTCGAACACGCACCACGCGGAGCCGCCCTGGGCCTCGATGATGCCGGTGGAGACGGCGTAGGAGGCGTCCTCGTCCATGAAGCGGCGTCCGGCCCCGTTGACGTACACGCGCGAGAGCGGGGGGAACCCCGACTGCCAGTGGTGGTGGCGCTGGAAGTAGGCGGTGGGCATCCGCAGCCCCCAGCCCGCGCCGGTGACGGAGGCCTCCACCTGCTCGGCGAAGCGCAGGTGGTCGCCCCGGCTGCCGGGCGCGGCCACGACGAACGCGTGCTCGCCCGCCTCCAGTGCGTCCGGGTAGTACTCCTTGAGCAGTTCGGGGTCCCGGGCCAGGCCACCGGTGGCGACCACCACGGCGTTCGCGCGGACGGCGACCCCGTCGGCGACGACGCCGCGCACCCGGCCGCCCTCGAACAGCAGGCGCCGCACCCGGGTGTTGAGCACGGTCTCGACCCCGAGGCGGCGGCAGGCCGCGGCGAGCACCTGGACCAGGCCGAGCCCCTGGTCGGCGGGGACGTGGGCGCGCCAGACGTCCTCGACCCCGGCCCGGGTCAGGCCGGGCATGTGCGCGTTGTTGGAGGTCCGCGCCGGGAACCCGGCGCCCAGCCCGATGAGCCACTCCAGGGTGGGCCCGGCGTTCTCGCAGAAGGTGCGGACCAGCCCGGGTTCGAGCATCCACTGGTTGAGGTCCATGTAGTGCTGGTAGAAGCGCTCGGCGCTGTCCTCCACGCCCGCGCCGCGCTGGACGCTGGTCGCGGCGGCGGTGAAGAGCCCCGCGGAGAGCTGGGTGGAGCCGCCCAGTTCGGACTCGGACTCGAACAGCAGGACGCGCGCGCCCTCCTCGGCGGCGGTGGCGGCCGCGGCGAGCCCGGCCCCTCCCCCGCCGATCACGACGACGTCGGCGCTCTCCTCGTCGTCGTGGTGTTCGGCGCGCTCCGGGTGCTCAGACATGGCGGGACCCCCCGTCGACGGCGATGCTGTGCCCGGTCACGTAGCGGCTGCTGTCGGAGAGCAGGAAGAGCAGGACGCCGACGACCTCCTCGGGGGAGCCGACCCGGTGCAGCGGCACGTTGTCGAGGGCGGCGGCCAGGGCCTCGGGGTCGTCCTGGAGCCAGCGCGTCATCTCGGTGTCGATGAAGCCGGGGGCGATGGAGTTGACGCGCAGCCCCCTGTCGCCCAGCTCGACCGCGAGGGACTCGGTCAGGTGGGCGACGGCGGCCTTGGAGGCGCAGTAGGCGGCGCGGCCCCGGCGCACGCGCACCGCCGACACCGAGGACATGTTGACGATCACGCCGCCGGGCCGCATGCGGCGGGCGGCGGCCTGGGCGCCGTGCAGGACGCCCTGGACGTTGACGTCGAGGACGGTGGACATCTGCTCGGCGGTGATCTCGCCGACGGGGGCGTGGGGGAAGACCCCGGCGTTGTTGACCCAGTAGTCGAGGGAGCCGAACTCGTCGGCGGCGGCGCGGGCGAGGTCGTCGTGCTGCTCGGGCACGACCACGTCGACGCGGCGGGGCGCGACCCGGCCGGGCCGCTCGCTCAGGGCGCCGTCGGCCAGTTCGCGGTTGATCTCGTCGGCGGTCCGCTTCATGTCGACGTCGTTGATGTCGGCCGCGACGACGTTGACGCCGCGCGTGGCCAGGGCGGCGGCGAAGCTGCGGCCCATGCCGCGCGCGGCCCCGGTGACGACCGCGGTGCGGCCGGCCATCTCGGGGTGGACGGCCTCCATCACGCGGTGGACGACGCGGGCGGGGCCGGTGCCCTCGTGCTGGGTCATGGTGTGCGGCCTTTCCGTGGGTGTGGTGGGAACGGGGTGGCGGGGCCGGGTTCGGTCGGGCGGGGCCGGCGCCGGTGGGGACGTGTCGGGCGGTGGGCCGGGGCCGGAGGGCGCGGCCGGGGGTTCAGGCGGTGTCGTCGCGCCGGACGTCCCTGCGCGCGACGCGCCAGCCCTCCCCGTCGCGGACCAGCCGGTCGCTGACGGTGGTGAGCCTCAGGATTCTGGTGTCGCCCGTCAGACGGGTGCCGACGACCTGAAGATAGGCGCTGACCTGCGCGTGTGCGGTGTCCGCGGACTCCACGAAGAGGTTGGTGACCACGTGGCGGCGCACCTCGCCCGCCTCCCGGGCCGCGTGCGCGAAGTCCTCGGCGAAGGCGCGCAGGCGGTCGCGCCCCACGACCGGCGCGGGATAGGTCGGTGAGTGGAACTCGCCGTCGGGGGCGAAGGTCCGGGCCCAGGCGTCGGCGTGGCCGCCGTCGATCAGGTGGGACTGGCGCGCGTAGAGCTGGTGGATGCCGGTGACCAGCGAGCTGTCCATGCCCCTCTCCTCCATGTGTGCGATAATCGCACTAGGTGTGCAATTAAGGCTTAACGTATGTGTCACACGTCACCTGCGTCAAGAGGCGGGAGGTGTATCTTCGC
This sequence comes from Nocardiopsis synnemataformans DSM 44143, assembly GCA_000340945.1. Taxonomy (GTDB): domain Bacteria; phylum Actinomycetota; class Actinomycetes; order Streptosporangiales; family Streptosporangiaceae; genus Nocardiopsis; species Nocardiopsis synnemataformans. Next base: position 13,950 of record ANAW01000010.1, read on the forward strand.
GATGCGAGAGGAGCCAGATGCCCGAGACACCGGCCGACAGGCCCAACACCAGGACGTCCAAGACCCTGCACAACGGGATCGAGGTGTTGGAGCTGCTCAGCCGCAGTCCGCACGGACTGTCGCTCACCGAGATCGCCGAGGGGGTGGGGGTGCACCGCACGGTCGCCCACCGGCTGGTGCGCACGCTGGAGGAGCACCGGCTGTGCAAACGCGGTCCCTTCAAACGCATCACCCTGGGGCCGGGGCTGGTCGCGCTGGCCGAGTCGGTGGAGGCGGACCTGCGCCAGGTCGCCGGTCCGGTCCTGGCCGAGCTGGCCGAGTCGCAGGGGGCCACCGCGCACCTCGTCGTCCCCGAGGGTGAGGACGAGGCGCGCGCCCTGATGGTGGTGGAGCCGCGCAGGGCCACGGCCCACATCGCCTTCCGGACCGGGCGGGTCGACCCCATCGACAAGGGGTCGGCCGGGCTGGCGCTGCTCGCGGCCATGCCGCCCCGGCCCGGGGAGCGCGAGGAGGTCGCCCTGGCCCGCGAACGGGGCTACGCCGTCTCCCACGCCGAGGTGACCAACGCGGTGACCGGGGTGTCGGCGGCGGTGGTCGGGGCGCGTTCCGAGCCGGTGGCCAGCGTCGGCATCTCGGTCCTGGAGCTGGACGACGCCGCTCCCTTCGGCGCCGCCGTACGGGAGGCGGCCCGCCGGATCGCCGGGATGGTGCACCTGCCCTGAGCCGGGGGCGGGGGCGGGGCCGGGCGGGACCCGGCCGGACCTTTTCCTCTGACCGCAACCGGCGGGAAGGCGCCGGTTATCGGGGCATTGGAGCGGACTCGCCGCACCCCGTCTCGCATCCCATCCCTCTGACCAGTCAGAATGCGCCGCCCCGAGATCCGGGTTTCGGACCTCGGGGCCCTTGGCAGCTCCCCCTCCGTACTGGAGAGTGTCCGCGCGGACACGCAAGGTCCGCAGGATCCAAGGAGAAGTCCGTGCGCGTATCCACCGCCCTCCGCACGGCGGCCGCCGCAGCGTCCGCCGCCGTCCTGTGCCTCCTGCCGTTCTCCTCGCCCGCGCAGGCCGCCGCCGCGAACGAGCACTGCGTCCTCGTCCTCGACGCGCCCCAGCCGGGCCGGGAGGCGTCCACCGTGCTGTCGCACGACTGCTTCCCCGACACCGGGTCCCGCGACAGGTCCCGCCAGGCCGCGGCGGACACGCTGCTGATGACCTGGTACGACCTGCCGGACTTCGCCGGGGGCAGCACCCAGGTCCGCGGGGACTTCGGCGGCTGCGACGGGGAGGGCTACGGCATCGCCTACGTCGGCGACGACTGGAACGACCGCGTCAGCTCGTTCCGGACGTTCAACGGCTGCAACACGGTGTCCGGGTACCACCACGCGAACTACGGGGCCGACGCGTACTACTGCGGCAAGTGCGGCGACAGCGGCTTCAGCGAGTCCTACGTCGGCTCGGGCGCGGACAACAGGATCAGCTCCTTCTGGATCAGCCGCCTGTGACCCGGCCCCGCCCCGTCCGGCGGCGGACGGGGCGGGCTGCGGCCCGGGCCCCGCGGGCCGCCGCCCGGGTCCGCTCTGGCATGCGTCCCCGCCCCGCGTGCCCCGCGCCGTTTACGCGTTTCCCCCACGGGTAGCGGCGTCCAAGCGTTTCGGCCACACGGGAAGGGGTGGTGTCGGTGCCGTCCAGGGACAGGATCGCCGAACCATGGGGGTCGCGCACCCCGTACGGGCCCGGCCAGGAATGGCCGGCCAGAGTGGACAGCCACCTGGCTGAGGGGGTGGACCCCGACCAGGTGGACCGCTGGGTGCAGTCCGCGACGATCCTGCACTCCAACGGCGACGCGCTCGACATCGCGGTCAAGGACGACCGGATCGTGGGGGTGCGGGGCCGGGAGGTCGACCGGGTCAACCACGGGCGCCTGGGGCCCAAGGACCTCTACGGGTGGCAGGCCAACCACTCGCCCGACCGGCTCACCCGGCCCCTGGTGCGCCGGGACGGCGAACTGGTCGAGACCGACTGGGACACCGCGATGGACCTGGTCGTGCGGCGCAGCAGGGAACTGCTCGACGAACAGGGTCCCAGCGCGATCGGCTTCTACACCAGCGGGCAGCTCTTCCTTGAGGAGTACTACACGCTCGCCGCCATCGGGCACGGCGCCATCGGCACCAACCACATGGACGGCAACACCCGGCTGTGCACGGCCACCGCGGCCGCCGCGCTCAAGGAGTCGTTCGGCTGCGACGGACAGCCCGGCTCCTACACCGACATCGACCACGCCGACGTCATCGCCCTCTACGGCCACAACATGGCCGAGACGCAGACGGTGCTGTGGACGCGCGTGCTCGACCGGCTGGCCGGGCGCAACCCGCCCCGGATCCTGTGCGTCGACCCCAGGCCGACCCCGGTGGCGCGGGAGGCCGCACTGCACCTGGCGCCGCTGCCGGGGACCAACGTCGCGCTGATGAACGGCATCCTGCACGAGATCATCCGGCGGGACATGGTCGACCACGACTACGTCGAGGCCCACACGGTCGGCTACGACTCCCTGGTCGCGGAGGTGGAGGCGTACCCGCCCGAGCGCGCCGCCGAGATCTGCGGGGTCCCCGCGGAGCGGATCCGCGAGGCCGCCGCGCTCCTGGGCGGCGCCGAGCGGCTGATGTCGACCGTGCTCCAGGGCTTCTACCAGTCGCACCAGGCGACCGCCGCGTCCGTGCAGGTCAACAACATCCACCTGATCCGCGGCATGCTCGGCAGGCCGGGCGCGGGCGTCCTCCAGATGAACGGGCAGCCCACGGCGGAGAACACGCGCGAGTGCGGCGCCGACGGCGACCTCACGGGCTTTCGCAACTGGAGCAACGACGAGCACATCAGCGACCTCGCCGCGGTGTGGAACCTCGACCCGATGCAGATCCCGCACTACGCGCCGCCCACGCACGCGATGCAGATCATGCGGTACGCCGAGAAGGGGTCGATCCGGTTCCTGTGGGTCAGCGCCACCAACCCGGCGGTGTCGCTGCCCGAGCTGGCGCGGATCCGCTCGGTGCTCGCGCGGGAGGGGCTGTTCCTGGTGGTGCAGGACCTCTTCCTGACCGAGACGGCCGAACTCGCCGACGTGGTGCTGCCCGCCGCGACCTGGGGCGAGAAGACGGGCACGTTCACCAACACCGACCGCACCGTCCACCTGTCCGACAAGGCCGTCGACCCGCCCGGCGAGGCCCGGTCGGACCTGGACATCTTCCTGGACTACGCGCGGCGGATGGACTTCCGCGACAAGGACGGCGCGCCGTTCCCGCAGTGGCACGACCCCGAGTCGGCCTTCGAGGCGTGGAAGGGCGCCACCGCCGGACGGCCGTGCGACTACACCGGCCTCACCTACGACAGGCTGCGCGGCGGCAGCGGCGTGCAGTGGCCCTGCAACGACCAGAACCCGGACGGCACCGAGCGCCTCTACGCCGACGGCCGGTTCTGGGCGGCGCCCGACCAGTGCGAGAGCTACGGCCGCGACCTGATCACCGGGGCGCCGCTGGAGCCGACCGAGTACAAGGCGATGAACCCCGAGGGCCGGGCGATCATCAAGGGCGCGGAGTACCTGCCGCCGCACGAGGAGCCGAGCGGGGAGTACCCCTTCGCGCTCATCACCGGCCGCACGCTCTACCACTTCCACACGCGCACCAAGACCGGGCGCTCACCCCAGCTGCAACGGGCGGCCCCCGAGGTCTGGGTGGAGGTCTCGCCCTCCGACGCCCGGGAGGCCGGGGTCTCCGAGGGCGATCCCGTCGAGGTGACCTCGCCGCGCGGGGTGATCCGGGCGAGGGCGCGGATCAACGACATCCGCCCCGGGGTGCTGTTCGTCCCGTTCCACTACGGCTACTGGGACAGGCATGCCGACGGGGGCTCCCTCGACCGCGACCGGGCGGCCAACGAGACGACCGTCACCGACTGGGACCCGGTGTCCAAGCAGCCCCTGTTCAAGACGGCGGCGGCCCGGCTGCGACTCCTGGGACCCGGAGACGGCTCGCCCGCGCCCGCGCCGACGACGACCGCGTCCCGGCCGGTCGGCGCCGGGGTGCCCGAGACCGTGGGCGGCCCCGACGCCGCCTCCGAGGAACACGTCACCGGAGGTGGACGATGAGGATCACCGTGGCCCTGCGCGAACTGTACGACGCCGAGAGCGCCCTGGCCGGGGAGCTGCTCAGGGTCGCCGACCGGCACGAGAAGGAGCAGGAGATCCACCACGTGGCCAGGGACCTGGTCCGCTGGTCGCGCGAGCACGTGCGGGAGATCGCCGAGGCCGGTACCCGCTACGGTCTGGACCTCGGGGAGCCGGAGCTGGAGAACCCGGACCCGCCCACCGAGGAGGCGGGCGAGCTGCCGGGCGACGGTTCCGACCCCGACCTGCTGCTCCTGGCGGACCTGCGTCGGCTGTACCGCATGGCGGCGGGCGTGTCGCTGGACTGGGACCTGCTCGGACAGGGCGCGCAGGTGACCGCGGACGCCGAGTTGCTGGCGCTCACCAAGCGGTGCCACCCGCAGTCGCTGCGGCAGATGAGCTGGGCCGACGCGATGCTCAAGACGGTCTCGCCGCAGATCCTGGTCACCTGAGGGACCGCGCGGATCCGTTCCGCGCGGGGCTGACGCGGTCGCCCGCACGAAGTCATGCGGACGGCCGCGGCGGGCTCACCGCCCGGCGAGGTCGGCCAGGACCGCGGCGGCGGCCCGCTCCCCGCTGACCAGGGCCCCCTGGAGCGAGGGCGTGTCGCGGTGGTCGCCCGCGACGTAGAGGCCCTCCTCCAGGCGGACCGGACGGCGCAGGTCGCCCAGGGGCGGCGGCGCCGCGGGCAGGGCGTCGGGCACGTGCACCGTCTCCAGGTGTTCCCAGTCCCCGCCGTGCGCGCCCAGGATCCCGGCGGCCTCGGCGCGCACCTCGGCCTCCGGGGGCTGGTGGGGGCCCACCGTGGAGGAGGCGATCAGCGCCCGGCCGGGCGGCGCGTAGGACGGGGCGGTGGCCGTCAGCACCATGACGCTGGTCAGCCTGGTCCCGCTGCGCCGGGAGCGCCCGTCCACGTGCAGGAGCGGGTCGTCCTCCGGTCCGGCGGGACGGGAGTGGTAGTAGGTGGTGGCGGGGTTGAGCACCGGCGCGGGCAGCGAGGGCAGGAGCTTGGGCACCGCGCCCGGGCCGACCGCGACCACGACGGCTCGGGCCTGGACGGTCCCCGCCTCGGTGCGCACCCGCCCGGGCGCCACCTCGTGCGCGGGTGTCCCCAGCAGGAACCGCGCGCTCCCGGCGCGCGCCGCGAGCTGGTCGGAGACGGCCTGGATCCCCGCCTCCGGGACGGCCAGCCGCCCCCGCGCGAAGCTGCGCCAGACCAGGTCGTTGACCCTGCTGGACGTGCTCAGGGACTCGTCGAGGAAGACGCCGGTCAGGAAGGGGCGCACCAGCGTGTTCACGGCCCTTTTGCCCAGGCCGAGGCGGCGCAGCGCGGTGAGGGTGTCGGTCTCGGGCCGGGCCTTGATCCGGTCGGCCGGTTCCAGGGCGTCCGCGGCCACGGCGCGCAGCAGGCGGAAGAGGTCGGAGGGACGTACGAGCGAGCCGGACAGCAGGGACAGCGACGACAGGGCCCCGGAGGGCGACGGGTGCAGCCGCAGCAGCCCCCGGTCGGTGCGCACGGCCATCCCCTTGGGGAAGGACCTCAGGCGCAGGGCGTCCAGGTCCAGGCGTCGGCGGACGGCCGGGTAGGCGGTGTTGAGGATCTGGAAGCCGCGGTCGAGCACGTAGCCGTCCCGCACGTCGCTGCGGACGCGTCCCCCCACGGACTCCCCGGCCTCCACGACGGTCACGTCGAGCCCGGCGGCGGCGAGGTCGGCGGCGGCGACCAGTCCGGCCATGCCGGCCCCCACGACCACGGCGTCGCAGCGCTGCGGCAGATCAGTCATGGCGCCAGGGTAGGCCAGCCGTCCGCGCCCGGCCCGGACGCGGACCGGCGAGCCGCGGGCGGACCCGGCGGGCCCCGTTCCGGACGCCGGAGGGGGCCCAGGGGTCCGGCGGAACTCCAGGTGGCCGAAGGGACCCACAGGGCCGGAGGGGCTCCACAGGTCCGAGGGGTCCCAGGGGCCGAAGGGATTCCACGGGTCCAGAGGGGCTGCGGGGGACAGAGGAGTTCGGCGGGGCCGGAGGGGCTACGCGGGGCCGGAGGTGTTCGACGGGCCCAGAGGGGGTCTGCGAGGCCAGAGGAGTTCGCCAGGGCCGGAGGGGTTCCAGGGGGTTCGGGTGCCCAGAGGGCCCTTCTCCCGGCTTCACCCCTGCTCAGGGGCGCGTGTGCACGAAAAGCCGTTTCGGCGGCGGGGCCTCCTCCCTTACGGACCGCCATCACTGTCCGTAACCCAAGGGGGCGAACTGACTACTTTTCGCATTCCACCACTCCGGGTAATCCCATGGCGTCTCGTTGTCCTCGCAGCTCAGGCGGCTTCCATGTCCCACGGCCACGACATTCCTCCCCTGACCACCATCGCCCCCTCCGACAAGCGCTACCCCGCGCTCAACCGGGGGTTCAACCAGCGCTGGATCGCCCGGCCCGACTACGTCCGGCTGGTGGGCTCGCCCGAGGGCGCCGCCCGCGCCCTGTCCGAGGCGGTCAACCAGACCGCGGGCCAGCCGGACCGCACACGGATCACCGTGCGCTCCGGCGGCCACTGCTACGAGGACTTCGTCTGCGGCGACGACGTCCGCGTGATCCTGGACGTCAGCCCCATGTGCGGGGTCTACCGCGACCCCGTGCTGGAGGCGTACTGCGTGGAGGCGGGCGCCACCAACTGGCACGCCTACAGCCACCTGTACCCGCTCACCGGCAGGGCCCTGCCGGGCGGCTCCTGCTACTCGGTGGGGACGGGCGGCCACGTCACCGGCGGCGGCTTCGGCCTGCTCTCCCGCCAGTACGGGCTCACCGTGGACTACCTGTACGCGGTGGAGGTGGCGGTGGTGCGGCCCGACCGCTCGGTCGAGCTCGTCGTGGCCACGCGGGACGACCCCGACCCCGACCGCCGCGAGCTGCTGTGGGCGCACACCGGGGGCGGCGGCGGGAACTTCGGGATCGTCACCCGGTTCTGGTTCCGCGACCTGCCTGAACCCCCGTCGAACGTGCTCCTCACCGGGCGCTCGTGGAAGTGGTCGGACTTCACCAAGGAGGACTTCGCCGCCCTGGTCACGGCGTACGGCGAGTACTTCCGCGACCACCAGGACCCGGACGAGGCGTCCGGGAGGCTGTTCGCGATGCTCAAGCTCAACCACGCCAGCAACGGGGAGATCGGCCTCCTCGCCCAGGTCGACGCCGACGACCCGGACGGCGGGCGGGCCATGGAGGAGTTCCTGGAGGCCGTGGACGGGGGGATCGCGCCGCGTTCAGGGCAGATGGAGGCGCCCATGGGGGAGCACCCGCCGGTCCAGGGCATGCGGGCGCCCCGGCGGCTGCCCTGGCTGACGGCCACGCAGGTGCTCAACGGCTCCGGTGAGAACCGGTGCGGCAAGTACAAGTCGGCCCATCTGCGCAGGCCCTTCAGCCCGGCGCAGATCGAGGCCATGTGGGCCTACCTGGGCAAGGAGCACTACACGGACTACGTCAACCCGGAGGCCCTGATCCAGGTCGACTCCTACGGCGGCGCCATCAACCAGCCACCGTGGGACACCGCCGTGCCCCAGCGCGACTCCGTGCTCAAGCTCCAGTACCAGGTCTACTGGAAGCGCACCGAGTCGGAGGCCGACGTGGCCCGGCACATCGCGTGGATCCGCGACATCTACCGCAAGACGTTCGCATCCACCGGCGGGGTCCCCGTGATCAGCGAAGCCACCGACGGGTGCTACATCAACTACCCGGACGCCGACCTCGGCGACCCGGCCTGGAACACCTCGAAGGACCGCTGGTCGAAGCTCTACTACAAGGACTCCTACCCCCGGCTCCAGCGGGTGAAGGAGCGGTGGGACCCGCTCAACGTGTTCCGGCACCGGCAGTCGGTCGAACTCCCCGCGTCGGCGGGCGACGCCGGTCAGGGCTCCGGATCCTCCTGAACCGGGCCTGCGGACGGTCCCGTCTCCTTCGCTCCGGGCACGCGGAAGGGGCCCGCCGCGTGTGCGGCGGGCCCCCACCCGCGGTGTCACCCCGTGCGCGCCACGGGGTGACACCGATCGTGAACCGGTCGGTCAGCCGGTGTAGTTCGGGTCCGCGGGCACGGGGACGGGGGCCCCGGCCTCATCGATCTCCCGCTCGTGGTCCCGCTGCTCCTGCTCGGCCGCTTCGTCCTGCACGGGCGGCACGGACTCCTCAGCGGGCGGCGCCGAGTCGTCGCACGGCTCGACACCCGCACCGGACTCCTCACCCGGCGCCCACGCACCGGAGTCCTCAGACGGCACTCCCGCACCGGTCTCCTCACCCGGCGCCCACGCACCGGACTCCTCGGCGGGCGGCGCGGGCTCCTGGGAGGGGTCCGCCGGGCAGTCGACCGGGGCGGGGGTCGCGGAGGGGTTGACCGCGTCGTCGGCCCAGGCGGGAGATCCGCCGAACAGGGCGGCGGCCGCGAAACCGGCGACGATCAGGTAGTTCTTCAGACGCATGTCGGTCCTTGTGTGTGGTTCGTGTGCGCGGGATACCGTCCCGCGCGGCGGTCCGGAGCCGGTCGGCTCACCCGGAGATCTCGACCGGGGTGCCGATCGGCAGGTTCTCGGCCATCCAGGTGATGTCCTCGTTGGAGACCCGGACGCATCCGTGGCTGACCCGGCGCCCCAGGGCGTCCTCGTCGTTGGTGCCGTGCACGGCGAGCTGGCCGGGCCCGCCCGCGAAGGTCTCCAACGTCTCGGAGAACCCGCTCAGGCCGAAGGCGTAGACCCCGTAGGGCCCCTCCGGGTCCGGTGGCTGGAGCAGCTCGGTGAAGTAGTAGCGGCCCTCCGGGGTGGGGGTCTCGCCCTCCCCCGTGCCGATCACGCCGGTGCGCACCTCCTCGTCCCCGTCGAAGACGGTGAACGCGAAGTCGCCGGTGTCGACCTCCACGCGGTACCCCGTGGTGGTCAGTGACACCTCCTCGCTCCTGACCCAGCCCGTGCTGCCGTTCGGTCGGACCGGCAGCAGCACCTGGAGCCACTCGCCCTCGTTGCGCTCGACGAGGAACGTGCGGTCCACCCCGAAGTCGTTCGGACTCGCGAGGGTGTGCAGCACCTCCCCGCCACCGGGCTCGGCGTGCACGTCGACCCCGTCGCCGAGGACCGTCGCGATCTCCACGCCCTCGGCGCCGTCGTTCCCCGCGGTGTCGGCGGTGTCGGCGGCCGCCTCCCCCGACGCCGGTTCGTCGGCCGGGGCGGACGAGCAGGCCGTGAGCGCTGCCAGGGCAGCGGCGACCGCGAGGGACGTCAGAGCCCGGGTGGGGCTCACGGGCATCGTTGGGCGCATGGGATTCCATCCGGCTTCGCTTGGGGAGGCGTCCGGTGTGCTCGCGCTCCGGACGACAACGAACACTGGCCGACGAATGTGAAGAACCCGTGTGCCCGTCGTGTGTGTCCCGTGTGGTGACCTGCGGCGGCTCCACCGGCCCGCTCCGGCGCCCTCGCGCGCACGCGTACGATCGAGCCGCACCGAGCCCGACCGGGCCGGAAGCCGATCGGAGGTCACCGTGTGCGCGCATGTGCTGGTCGCCGAGGACGACGTCAACCAGGCCGACCTGATCCGGCGCTACCTGGAGCACGAGGGGCACTTCGTCCGCGTCGTGCACGACGGGCGCGCGGCGGTCGCGGCGCACCACCGGGACCGCCCCGACCTGGTCGTCCTGGACGTGATGATGCCGGTCATGAGCGGCCTCGACGCGTGCCGGGCCCTGCGCGCGGAGTCCGACGTGGCGGTGCTGATGCTCACCGCCCGCTCCACCGAGGAGGACCTGCTGACCGGGCTCGACCTGGGCGCGGACGACTACGTCACCAAGCCCTACAGCCCGCGTGAGCTGATGGCGCGTGTGCGCACGCTGCTGCGCCGGTCGCGCAGGGACCCCGACGACGCGGACCGGGTGCTGCGCGCGGGTCCGGTCGCGGTGGACCCGTCGCGCCACACGGTGCGGGTGGACGGGGCCCCGGTCACGTGCACGCCCGCCGAGTTCCAGCTGCTCGCCGCGCTCGCCGCCCAGCCGGGACGGGTCCTGACGCGCGCCCAGCTGTTGGAGCACATCCACGGTATGAGCCGGTTCATCACCGAGCGCACCATCGACGTGCACGTGAAGAACCTGCGCCGGAAGCTGGAGCCGAACCCGCGCAGGCCGGTGCGGCTCGTGACCGTCTACGGCGTCGGCTACAAGCTCGTGGGAAAGAGCGATGACCGGTCGGCGTAGGGGCGCGCTGCGGCACAGCCTGCTGGCGCGCCTGCTGGCGAGTTCGGTGCTGGTGGCGGTCTGCTCGATCTTCGCGACGGCGTGGCTGGCGGTGCAGGGGACGTCGGAGTCGCTCACCGTGCAGCAGGGGGAGACCCTGGCCGTGGACACCCGCATCCACGACACGCTCGTCGCCTACGCCGCCGCCCACCCCGGCTGGGACGGCGTGGGCGAGACGGTGGGACACCTGTCCGAGGAGACGGGACGGCGGATCGTCCTGACCACCGAGAACCACGGGCTGGTCGCGGACTCGGCTGAGGAGGCCCGTCCGCTCCCGCCGCGGACGACCTCGGTGGTCGACCCGCTGGCGGTGGACGTCACCCTCGCCTCCGACGTCAACGGGCGCATCGATCCCCGTGCCGTGGGGCCGTTCGCGCTGTCGGAGCAGGAGCGGCTCCGGCTGTCCGAACTGGCGGAGAACACCGCCGTCTGCCTGCGCGACCTGTACGGGCTGGCGGTGGAGGTGGAGGACGGGCCGAGCGGACGCCCCACCGTCACCGGGGCCCAGGCGGACCGGTACGCGTGGCTGGACTGCGGGCTGGAATCGCTGGAGGAGCCGACCGACGGGGAGCGGAAGGCGCTGGACGAGCTGAACGGGCTGGTCAGAACCTGTCTGGGCGTGGAGGCCCCCGAGGAGGCGGAGGCGGAGTACCGGATGGACGGGGCCCTCGGGGTTCCCGTGGCGCTGCCCTTCGGCTCCGCGGCGGACCCCGAGGACTTCGCGACGGACCCCGGGGGCTTCGCGGACGAGGCCCGCGCTCCGCGCGAACCCGGGATCCCCGAGGACGAGACCGGGTCCTGGGCGCCGCCCGGGGAGGAGACGACCGTTCCCGACAGCGGCGCGGACCCCGTGCCCGTGGAACCCTCCGAGGAGGGCCAGGACCCGCCCGGGGGCTCGGGCGCGCCTCCCGTGCAGGACGAACCGGCACCGGCGCAGGAACCGGCGCGGTCCCCCGTGCCCGAGGAGGAGCAACCTCCGGGGGCGGCGGTCGAGGAGCCGGGCGTATCGGGGTCCGGGGCGCCTCCCGAGCCGCCGCGGTTCGATGCGCGCACCTCCGCGTGCCTGGACTCCGCCCGGCGCGAGCAGCTGGACCCCTACGTGGCCCCGGCGGCGCTGCTGTTCATCGACGACCCCGAGGCGGAGGCGTCGGGCGTCGTGCCGCTGACCGGCGAGGGTTTGGTTCGGGTGTTCGGTGTGGTGCTGCTGGTACTGGTGCTGACGGTGGTGGTGAGCGTGGCGGTGTCCACGCGCCTCGTCCGCCCGGTGCGCGCGCTCACCGACGCGGTGCGGCGGATGCGCGAGGGGCGCGGGCGCTCGCGGGTGGAGGTGCGCGACTCCGGGGAGATCGGGCAGCTGGCGGACGCGTTCAACGAGATGGCCGAGCACCTGGAGCGGTTGGAGAAGCAGCGCCGGGCGATGGTCAGCGACGTCTCGCACGAGCTGCGGACGCCGCTGAGCAACCTGCGCGGCTGGCTGGAGGCCGCCCAGGACGGAGTCGCCGACCTGGACCGGGAGCGGATGGGGATGCTGGTCGGCGAGACGCTGCTGCTCCAGGACATCGTCGACGACCTCCAGGACCTGGCGCTGGCGGACGCGGGCAAGCTGCGGCTGTCCCCGGAGCCGGTGGACGCCGGAGCGCTCGTGGAGCAGGTGGTGGACAGCCAGCGGCTGAGGGCCGCCGGAGCCGGGCTGCGGCTGGTGGCGGAGGCCGGGGACGAGGCCGGGGGCGTGGTGGTCGTCGCCGACCGGACCCGGCTGGTCCAGGTGGTCGGGAACCTGCTGGGCAACGCGCTGCGGCACACCCCGGCGCCCGGAACGGTCACCGTCGGGGCGCGCCGCTCGGGAGGGGAGGCGGTCATCGAGGTGGCCGACACGGGCGTGGGCATCCCGCCGGAGGACTTGCCGCACGTGTTCGACCGGTTCTGGCGGGCGGACAAGTCGCGCAACCGGCGCACCGGCGGCAGCGGGCTGGGGCTGGCCATCGTGCGCAACCTGGTGGAGCTGCACGGTGGGTCGGTGGCGGTGGAGAGCACCGTTGGTGAGGGGACCACGTTCACGGTGCGGCTGCCGCTGGCGGGCCCGGAGGGGGCGGAGGGGACTAAAGAACCGGAGTGGCCGGAGGGATCGGAGTGGCTGGCGGAGGACTGAGGGGGTCGTGCCGCTGGCCGCCGGGGCCGGAAGGCGGAGCCCGACGTGGCCGCCGGTGACAGCGACAGCGACAGCGACAGCGGACCGTACACGGAAGCGCGTGCGCGGCCGGAGGCGGTCACGCCGCGCCCGGAATGCCCTGCCTCGTCTAGGATTCGGGCAGGCGCGGCACAGGCCCGACCGCGCTTCCCCCTGCCCCGGGCCCGCGGAGGATGCGTGCACCAGCCCCCGAACATCCGTGTCCCGAACGTCGGGGAGAGCTACGCCCGGTCGTACGACCGCTGGGTGACGACCTGCGCGGTTCTCTTCGGCGTGTTCCTGGGGAACCAAGCGGTCAACGCCGGAGCGATGATCCTCTTCGACGTGTCCGAGGACGTCTCCGGAGTGTTCCGGGGGTGGGGGGAGTTCGCGGCGCTCCTGTCGACCGCAGCCGCGACCGTGGCCCTGGCTGTCCTTCCCCTCTCCCTACTGCTCCCCTTCCTGTCCGCCCGAGGACCGGTACGGCCGGGACGGCTTCCTCCATGGACCACGCCCGAACAGGCACGGACCGCGAGGGCGCTGGTGAACGGCGGTGTACTCAGCAACGACCCCTGGACCGACCAGGTGGCCCGGGCATGGGCGAACACCCTCATCTGGAACGCCGGGCACCTGTCCTCCCCGGCCCTGCGGCTGATCCCCGTCGCCTGCGGCGTCCTGCTGCTCGCGATGAGTGCCGCCGCCTTCGCGTCGGGTGCCCGGTCGGGCGACCTGAACCAGATGGCACTCCAGGCCAACGGCTTCGCCCTCTTCGGAGCGGTCCTACTCCTCGTCCCCTTCCAGACCCGGTGGGTGGGAAGAGCACGGAGGTTCCGCGCACTCCACGAAACCGCGTACGGAACGGTGAGCCGATGAACCAGCAGCGCCCTCCCATGTTCGTTCGCATCGGGGCCTACGCCCGGCGCAACCCGGTCGGCTACGGGGTCATTAACGGAATCCTCACCGGAATCCCCTTCGGCGCCATCATGGCGGCGGCGCTGTGGTTCATCACCCCCTCTCCCCGACTGCTCCTAGTCATGGGGGCCGGAATAGCCTCGGGTGCGTTCTTCGGCGTGGGCATGGGTGTATTCATGGGGTTGATAGCACAGGGGATGCCCAAAGAGCCCCTTCCACCGGGGACCGACCGAGCCCGGATACGCGAAGCCGTGCGGCTGGTCCGCGGCGGAGTCCCCGGCGCCGACCCCGTGGTCAACCAGATCGCCCGTCAAGGAGCCGAGAGCGTGCTGAGGCAGCCGTACTGGCCCAAGACCATGGCCACCATCTTCGGTCTGGGTCTGGCGTTGAACCTGTGGGCAGTGACAGGGAGTACCACAGGGCTCGGGTTCTGGGGCAACATCGTGGGCATCGTGACGTTCTCCCTCATGCTGTTCGTGATAATGCCGTTCAACGCGCGCAACTACAGGCGGGCCCGGGCCTTCCTCGCCGCACTGGAGGAAAGCCCGGGCCCCGACGCCTGAGCCCTCAGCGGCCGAGCGCCCGGAACCGCCGCACGCACAGCGGGAAGAAGACCGCCGTGAGCACCAGCGGCCAGACCACGGCCATGAGCACCGCGTTCTGCCCGATCCAGCCCTCCCCGCCCCACCCCGGGTTGCCGAACAGCTCCCGGGTGGCGGCGACCGTGGACGACAGCGGGTTCCAGTCCGCGACCGCCCCCAGCCACACCGGCATGGACGCCGTCGCCACGAAGGCGTTGGACAGGAAGCCCAGCGGGAACTCCAGCATGTGCACGGCCGTGACGGCGCCCTCGCCCCGCACGGCCAGGCCCACGTAGACGCCCACCCACACCAGCGAAAAGCGCAGCAGCAGGAGCAGCCCGATTCCGGCTGCGGCCTCACCGAGGGTGCCGTTCCACTGCCACCCCACCAGCAGGCCGCACAGGACCAGCAGGACCAGGGTGATCGCCGACCGGAGCATGTCCGCCGCGCACCGGCCCACCACGACGGCCGAGGGCGCCATGGGCATGGAGCGGAACCGGTCGGTGACACCGCGCGCGGCGTCCTGGGACACGGCGGTGACCGTCTCGCCCACCCCGAAGACCATCGCCATGGCGAACATGCCAGGCATCAGGAACTCCCGGTAGTCCCCGCCGCCGGGCACGGTCATCGCTCCGCCGAACAGGAAACCGAACATCAGCACCATGACCACGGGGAACAGCAGCCCCGCGACGAGCTGACCGGGCTGGCGCAACCAGTGCACGACGTCGCGCCGGGCGATGGTCCACCCGTCCGCCAGCGCCCAGAGCAGCCGGTCGGCGGGCGCGGGCCCCGCGGCCCGGACAGCGGTGTCGTTGGTTTCGTTCATCGGTTCTCCCCCACTCGGTCGTCCCGGTCGCCACGCTCGTCACAGTCGCCGGAGTCCTCACGGGCGCCGGAGGCCTCGTGATCCCCGCGGTCCTCGCGAGCCTCACGGCCGACACGACCCTCACCGCCCTCCCAGTCACCGCGGTCACCACGGCCACTACGGTCCTCGTGGCCATCGCGGTCCCCACGGCCCTCATGACCACCGGTCAGGTGCAGGAACACCTCGTCCAGGGTCGGTCGGCGCAGCGCGACGTCCTCCACCGCGATCCCCTCCTCCTCCAGCGCCCTCACCGCCTCGGTGAGGGCCGCGACCCGGTCCCGGACGCCGACGCCGATCCGGCGCGCGTCGGCCTCGACCTCGGGCCGCGCACCGGTCACCCGGCCGATGAGGGCTGCGGCCCCGTCGAGCGCGGCGGCCTCGTGGAGCACCACGTCGAGCCGGTCGCCGCCCAGGCGGGACTTGAGCTCCTCCGGTGTGCCCTCGGCGACGACACGGCCGGAGTCCACCACCGAGATCCGGTCGGCGAGCTGGTCGGCCTCCTCCAGGTACTGGGTGGTGAGCAGCACCGTCGTGTCACCCGCCACCAGGGCGCGGACGGCGTTCCACACCTCGTTGCGCCCCCTGGGGTCGAGCCCGACGGTGGGCTCGTCCAGGAACAGCACGGGCGGGGACAGGATCATGCTCGCGGCCAGGTCCAGGCGGCGGCGCATGCCGCCGGAGTAGGCGCTGACCGGCTTGCGCCCGGTGTCGGCAAGGCGGAAGCGCTCCAGCAGCTCGTCGGCCCGCGCGGCGGCGCGCCGGGCGCCCAGGTGGTACAGGCGGCCGAACATCTCCAGGTTCTGCCGTCCGCTGAGCACCTCGTCCACGGCGGCGTTCTGGCCCACCAGTCCGATACTCCGGCGCACCGCGTCCCCCTGGGAGGCCACGTCGAACCCGGCGACGCGCGCGGTGCCCTCGTCCGCGCGCAGCAGCGTGGCCAGGACGCGTACGGCGGTGGTCTTACCAGCGCCGTTGGGTCCGAGCAGCCCGCACACGCTGCCCGCGGGCACGTCCAGGTCGAACCCCCGCAGCGCCCAGCTGCTCCCGTAGCGCTTGCCCAGACCGCGCGCGGTGATCGCGCCTCCGGTCGTGTTCACAGCGTTCCCCTCTCCAGCCTTGTCGTACGCCGTACAGTACGGCCTACGATCCAGAGAACACAAGGGGATCGGAGATAATTCCGTACGGCGTACAGAATCTTTTTCCGGCCTGGACGCGGATTACCGCCTCCGACGCGCACCGGGGTTCGGGCGGCGGGCTACCGGCCGACCCGGAGCAGTCGGCGGACCTCGGCCCGGTCGAAGCGGAGGTGGCCGCCGGGAGTGCGCACTACGGGGATGCGCCCCTGTGCGGCCCACCGGTTCACGGTCCTGGGGTTGACCCTGAACAGGTCGCCCACCTCGGCCACGGTGAGCAGGGAAACGGGCAGGTCGGTGTGGGGTGTGTGGGTCACGGGTGTCCTTCGTCGGGGGCGTGGCGGGGTGGGAGGCAGGAGGGTGACGGGTGGAGGGCCGCGCGCCGGGGGCTCGGAGCCGCCCGGCGCGCGACCGGTTCAGGGAGTGCGCTGCCGGGGGATGAACGGCAGCTTCTCCAGTAGCAGTGCTTCCAGCGGTGACCTCCACACGGCCGGGTGGAGGCGGTGGTGCTCCCAGGGGGTACGGCACACGCGGACCCGCGCGCCCTTCTGGGCGCCGTAGACCTCCTCGTGCTGCCAGGTCGAGCCCAGGTAGCGGACCCTCACCCCGTGGGCTCGCGCCCAGGCGTGCAGGGCCTCCCTGCTCTCCACCTCGCGCACCTCGAACACGGTCCTCACCTCGCGGTGCGGCTCGGGCACGACGGTCATGGCTCGTTCCCTTGCCGTTGACCGGACTCGCGCAGCTCGCGGGCGGCCTGCTGCGCCAGGCGGGCGAGCTTCTCCAGGGCGGCGGCGCGCGCGGCGCGGCCGTGCGTGCTCCAGCCCGGGGAGAGGTCGACGTGGCAGGCGGCCACGGCCAGGGAGGCGAGAGCGCCGGAACCGTTGGCCTCGCGGCACAGGCGGACGTCGTCGCACGTCAGGTCCGTGACGGTGACGGCGGTGGTCGCGGACATCATCGCTTCGCCTCCCGGGCTACCTGGTGCGCGGCGCGCACGATCGGGAGGGCGGCCATGGCGACGCTGACCCACGCCACGGGCAGAGCGGCCAGGAGGGGGCGGGTGCTGCGGCTGCGGTGACGGCGGTGGTGGCGGCAGCGCGGCCGGAAGGCGAGGGAGTTCACGCCCTCACCCCCTCGACGGTTCGGGCGGCCTGGGCGATCTGGGCCGTGTGCCACTGGCGAACCACGGCGGCGAGGTCGGTGAGGTCACCCGGTGGGCGCGGCGGCGGCGCAGCCGGGGCGATGACGTGCAGGAGGTCGCCGCCGAGGTGGTCGGGGACGGATCGCGTGTGTGCTCGCGTCTGCTCCCATGCCCGGTAGTAGGGCGGGATGAGGTCGCGCTCCACAGGGGGTTCGACGGGCTGCGCCGGAACGGGCGGCGGATCCTGCCACTCCCAGCGGCGGCGCACAGGCGGGGGGGGGCGGGGAAGGGGGGGGGGNGGGCGGCGACGGGAAAGGTCGGAGGGGCAGGAGCGGTCGGAGTAGCCCGAGTGTCCGGAGCGGCCGGAGTGGCCGAACGGTGGCGCGAGGCGGACGTGGCGGCCCCGGGCGGGCGGGGCTATCGCCCGCCACAGCATGACGAAGAGCTGGCACAGGTATCGCACGAGGCGACCTCCTGGGTTCAAGTGCGGCTGGTCAGGCCGCGTGAGTTCTGGTGCACCTATAGTGACCCCTTGAAGCCAAACTTTCAATACAAAGATTTAGATTGCCGAGTTGCAGACGACAAAAGTCTGACGAAAGGGGTGTTCTACCATCGGCACTGAACGTCGAAACCGCAGGAAGAGCCAGGGAGCGCGCGTTGTGACAGACCGGTACAGCCCGACGGTCAGACGGCGACGCCTGTCTGCTGAACTGAGGAGGCTGCGTGAGGAGTCAGGGCTGACCGCCGAGAAGGTTGGTCAGCACCTGGGCTGGAGTAGAGGCCGCCTCACGAACATGGAGCAGAACAAGTGGAAGCGCCCTGATCCGGTGGTCATCCGGGCGTTGGCGCACTTGTACGAAGCCTCGCCGGAAATCACCGAGGGCTTGGTCCTGCTGGCCCGCCAGTCCCGCGATAAGGGCTGGTGGACCCGGTACGGCGATGTTTTCACGGACGCCTACGTCGGCTTCGAGGCAGAGGCCAGCGCCATCTCGACGTACCAGAGCATGGTTGTGCACGGCTTGCTCCAGACACCGGAGTACGCTGCGGCATCCACCAGGATCGGCAGAACCCGGTCACCGGACGCGATCGACCGTGTGGTGCAGGCCCGGCTCGTGCGGCAGGAGATCCTGGATCAGGACGAGCCGCCCAAACTGTGGTGCGTCCTCGACGAGAGTGTGCTCCTGCGCCCTGCGGGCGACAACCAGGTAATGCGAGAGCAGATCGCGAAGCTCATCAGGTTGATCGAGACGGCCGACCACATCAAGATCCAGGTGCTTCCACTGGATGTGGGGCTCCACCCGGGGACGGCAGGAGCGTTCACCATCCTGGACTTCGCGAATCCTCTGGACCGCCCGGTCACCTACATCGAGACTCGGACGGACGGCTTGTACCTGGAAGAGGACGAGGAAGTTCAGGTTCATCGTGATGCCTGGGACGAGATACGAGTCATGGCTCTTCACCCCGACGCGAGCGCTGAACGCATGAGTCAGATCCTGAAAAAGTACGAGCAGTAGGAAGCGACCGTGTACCAGAACCAGAACGACGAGCAGCTGCCCTTCCACAAGGCGAGTTACAGCGCGACCAACAACGACTGCGTCGAGGTCGCCGAAACCGAGGGCGGAGCGGCCATGCGTGACACGAAGCACCGCGCGCAGGGGCACCTGATGTTCACCACCACGGAGTGGGCGGCGTTCATGAGCACCATGCCGCGGTAGCAGCACGACATGACGAGAGGCCCCGGTGACCAAACCGGGGCCTCTTCGTGTACCAGAACAAGGGTGATTCTACCGCTCCGTGTTGACGCCTACCAGGCGTCGCAGGCGCGGGGAGCACCGTGCGGGTCCGTGCCGGTAACGCTCTGCTGGAGGGGCCATCCCCGCGTGCGCGGGGAGCACTTGACCGCAGCCCGAAAATGCTGGTGGTACGAGGGACCATCCCCGCGTGCGCGGGGAGCACACCGCGACCCTCCTGGAGGACCTCGGCGCCCCGGGACCATCCCCGCGTGCGCGGGGAGCACGTGATCCGCCCCGCCGCAGACCTGCCTGAGGGGGACCATCCCCGCGTGCGCGGGGAGCACTATCGCGACGCCCAGGGCGTGAGGCGGAGGGAGGGACCATCCCCGCGTGCGCGAGGAGCACGGCGTCGACGGCGAGCTGGGTGAGCTGGTCGCGGGACCATCCCCGCGTGCGCGGGGAGCACCACCCGATCCAGGTCCGCCTCGGCCTGGTCGTAGGGACCATCCCCGCGTGCGCGGGGAGCACGGCGTGTGGGACGAGGACGCCTACTACTCCCAGGGACCATCCCCGCGTGCGCGGGGAGCACCGGCCCCAGCGCGGCGACCAGATCGAGGCCTGGGGACCATCCCCGCGTGCGCGGGGAGCACCTCGCCGCCGAGTTGGGAGTCGACCCGAGCGCGGGACCATCCCCGCGTGCGCGGGGAGCACCACGGGTGGGTCTTCAGGTAGGTGAGGGCGTTGGGACCATCCCCGCGTGCGCGGGGAGCACTTTTTGGTCTACGAACTGGAGCTGTGAACGATGGGACCATCCCCGCGTGCGCGGGGAGCACGTCGCTGGGCCCCGAAAACCGGGGTCCGGCTGGGGACCATCCCCGCGTGCGCGGGGAGCACGCCTTCTTCCCCCGCAGGACGCGGGGGAGCAGGGGACCATCCCCGCGTGCGCGGGGAGCACTCCAGCTCGTTGCGCTGCTTGAGCAGGGAGACGGGACCATCCCCGCGTGCGCGGGGAGCACCCATTGTCCCAGGTCATACCCCAGGTCAATGAGGGACCATCCCCGCGTGCGCGGGGAGCACGTTGCTATACCGTCCGGTAGACACGCAACTTGGGGACCATCCCCGCGTGCGCGGGGAGCACGTCACTGAACTGGGAACTTACCAGTGGCAAGCAGCCAAATTTCCAACTTCCCAAGAAACAGACATTTCACCCACAAAGCCAAGTCCGAGCCAACAAATGGTTTCACACACGAGACTCGCACACCCGCCCTGTTGGACAGGACCGCAACCAGTAGGGCACATGCGCAACCGTGTGTGTCCATCGCCGATCCGAAAACCTGGTCACGGTCCTTCCCAAGTCCACCGCGCCACGGCGGCGCGGAAGCACACCGCCATGGGCGAACACGCTTTCAGTCCTTTTGCCGCCCCTGAGGCGGTGGCCTTGGTCTACAGGCTAGACGGGTCCACCAGCTCGATGCCGATGGCGACCACGCCCAAGGCCTCACGCTCGGGCGGGTAGATCTCCCGGATGTTGCGGAGCTGGTCTTCCCGGGACGCGGTCGGGTTCACCGACGAGACCGGCTCGTGGTCGAACATCTCCTCGAAGTCGATGTACCGGGCCAGCCGGGCGATGCGGGTCAGGACCTCATCGTCGCGGCAGCGGAACCGCAGCAGGTCCCCGACCTGGAGCCGCTTGCGACTGTTGTCGTTGACCCGGATCTCGGTGGTCTTGGTTCCGGCCCTGATCAGGTCGAAGTAGCGCTTGTAAATGCCCATCTCGTGCGCACGGGGGCGCTGGTCGAGGTCGGCAGGTCGGTTGGTCATGAGTCGTCCGAGTTTCTTGACGGTGAAGCTTCGGAAGAAGTGCTTCGGGGGACCATCCCCGCGTGCGCGGAGACCACGTCTACGCAGACGTGTCACCGCCCCCGGCCAGAGTCTGCACGTGCCCGGCCCCAAAAGGCCCGACGCCTGCGGGCACCGTCGAGCGCGGCAGCCGTCCAAGAGCGGGGAGTCACACCCCTCCCGCGCCGCCGATGACGTGCGGGTGGGCCCTGGGCTCCTCCCCCTCCATCGGCAACTCCACCACGGGCACGTACCGGCCCACCGCCTCCCCGCCGTACTCGTCGCTGTAGCCGAGGATCCCGCCGCCCGCCCGGACCTCGTGGGCGCTGTTGAGCAGCATCAGCTGGGACCCCACCTCCTCCGCGGTGGGCGGACCGCCGTCCAGGTCCATCCCGTTGGTCATCCGCACGGCGCTGGCCGCCACGGCGAACGCGTCGTGGTTGACCAGGGCGTATCCGTTGTTGAGGGCGTCGGGGTCCTCGTCCCCGACGTACTCGTGGAAGGCGTTCACGAAGGACGCGTAGTGCGGCGGCGCGTCCTCGGGGGCCTGTCCCGCGCTCCAGCGCGGGTCGACGGCCGAGGCGTAGACCAGCGTGATGTCCCCGTCGCGCAGGTACCCCATCACCTCCTCGTCGTCCATGGCGGTCAGGCCGATCACGGAGAACAGCACCCGGAAGGGCTGGTCGGAGCAGGCCCGGCTGGCCAGGGAGGCGAGGAACTCCTTGAGGTCCGGGGCGCGGCCCGCGAAGAGCACCGTGTCGGTGTCCGAGGCGCACACGTTGAGGGTCACCGTGTGGAACAGGCCCGCGCGCGGCGGATCCCCGACGGTCGTGCCGGTGTACTCCTGGGGGTGCCCGGTGATGTACACGCCGAGCTGGTTCTCGTAGGCCTCGCGCAGGGAGGAGACGAACAGGTCGGGCTCGTTGGCGTCGTAGACCAGGCTCGCCCGGGGCGTCTCCTCCAGGTCGTCGAGGTAGGCGCGCAGCGCCCGCACGTACTCGGTGTTGCTGGGTGCGGCGCGCATCAGGCCCGGCGTCTCGGGGTGGGCCAGGCCGTCGGCGGTGACCGCGGCGGAGACCATGGGGATGCCGTGCACGTCGAGGCGGGCGGCCACGTCCCGGGTGGAGCTGACGCTCACCCCCATGCCGATGACCGCGACGAGGGGGTTCTCCTCGTCCTCGGCCATGGCGACGAGTTCGCTCACCACCGGATCCCAGCTCTCCTGCTGCCCGCCCATGTTGGCGAGGTGGAGCTGGATCGCCGGGCTCTGGTCACCGAAGTGGGGGGTGTGGTTGGCCCGCATCTGGGCGGTGTGGGCGCCCTCCAGGGACCTGACCATGCGGACGGGGTCCATGGGGCTGACGTCGCCGAAGGTGAGCGTGCCCAGGAGGGCGATCCGGACGACGTGCCCGTCCGCCTCCTCCGCCACCCGGGCGTTCTCCCCGGCGATGGCGGCCTGCACCTCGGCGTACTCCTCGTGGTAGACGTACGACCCGTCGGTGACACCCACGCACTGCCCCTCGGACAGGCGCACGCCGCTTCCGGGCCCGCCGCAGGTGAACACGTCCCAGTAGAGGACGACCGGGACCAGCAGCAGGAGCGCGAGCGCCGGGACGACCAGCTTCCACCACCGTCGCAGCCACCTGCGGACGAGGGAACCCGGCCCGCCGGGTGCGTGCGGGGACGGGGGCGCTTCGTGTGGGCCGGTCATGGTCGTCCCTTCGGTGATGGGCGGTCGCTCATGCCTTGGCGCCGAACTTGGCGACCAGCCGCAGGTGCCACGCCGCCTCGTCGAAGATGTGCGCCGCTCCCCTCGGCGCCCGTCCGGCGAGGTCGTTCAGCGCCATGTGGCAGACCGAGTGCAGCGCCCCGGAGCGGAAGAGGTCGGGGTCGTTGAGGATCTGGCGGGCCGCGACGAGCTTGAGGACGGTCTCGGTCTCCTCCGCGCCCTCCGCCCCCTCGGGGGCCGCGTGCCGCTGCCAGGTGTGCGTCCACGCGTCCAGGAGCGGGAACAACGGGCGGACCCGCAGGGGCGCCGCGGTGACGCCCCGCAGCAGGCGGACCCACTCCTCGCCGCCGATGTCGGGGGCCTTGAGCCAGCCCTGGAGGTGCCAGGCCACGCGGGTGAGCTGTCCCGCGCAGAGGCGGTGGTAGATCGCGCACTCGGCGGAGCGCCGGTTGTCGGACTCCCCGCTCTGGTAGTGGTCGGCGAGCCTGCGGTGGACGGCGTCCCAGTTGCCCGGGGCCCCGCTCGGACGCCGGGCCAGGCTGCGGGACAGGAGGCGGCGCAGCACGGTGGTCGTCTCCGGGGCCGCGCGGTCCCACAGCGGGTGGTCGAGGAGGCGCTCCTCCTCGACGCGTTCGGTGAGTTCGCCCGACCGGTTCAGCCACAGTCCCGCGTCGGGGTCCCTGGCGGCGGAGCAGGTGACCAGCGCCTCCCGGAGGCGCTGGTCGAGGCGGTCCGGTTCGACGCCGAGGGCCGTGGTGAGCATGCCCTCCTCCACGGTCACGGCGGACTCCAGCCTGGTGACCGGGTCGACGGGGCGGTGGGCGAGCGCGGCGTGCAGGCTGGTTCCCCGGACCGCGACCCAGGCGTCGGCGAGCTGGGCGGTGGTCCCGGGATGCCCCCCGGTGAAGTCCGCGAGGAGGTCGACGATCTCGTTCGAGACGTGGCCGCTGCCCTTGGCGCGGGAGCGTGCGCGCGAGAACAGCTCCCCGACGGCGCGCCGGTCCAGCGGGGCCAGGGACGAGAACCGCATGTACTGCCGGGTGTCCTCGTAGAACCGTTCGAGGGGCACGCCGTCGACCGTCTCGGACGTGGTGGCGACCACGGTGAGCGGCTCCGGAAAGCCGACGCCGCCGAAGAACCCGCTCCGGCCGAAGGGCGCCGGGGCCTCGGCCAGGGACCTCAGGAGCACGGGCCCCACGCCCTGGTCGGCGTTGTCCAGCAGCAGGACCGGGGTGGGCTGGTAGCCCACGCGCCTGGCCGCGTGCTGGAGGTCGGTGAACAGGGCCTCGCTCAGGAAGCGGCCCACCTTCTCCCGGTTGGAGATGCGGGACACGGCATCCACGGCGTCGGGTTCGCGCGCCTGGAGCCACAGGTGGTACAGGGAGTCGGCCACCTGCTCCCTGGCCTGTCCGCCCTGGCCCTGGGCGCGCATCCACTCGAAGACCCGCTCCAGGACGCGGGCGCCCACGCCCGACACGGCGGCGGCCCACCGGGCCAGGTCGACGGGCAGCGAGTCGACGCCGACCAGTTCGGCGGGCGGGATGAGGTCGCCCGCCTCGCTCAGGAACCTGCTCAGCCGTCCCATGCCGCTGGGCCACACCTGGTCCACCAGGGCGGTGATCTCGGCGTGCGCCCGGTCGTTGCGGCTCCTGATGTCGCCCTCGTCTCCCGGCGCCCCGTCGGGGTCGATCTCCAGGCGGACGGTGATCAGGCTGATCCAGAGCCGGGGGAACTGGAGGCGCCCGTAGTAGCGCAGGGCGCGGGCGAGGCCCTGCTCCTGGTGGGAGGAGATCGCGGCGAAGGCGTCGGGGACGCTGGAGTGGTACCTGACGTCGGCGAGGTCGAGGTGGGCGTAGGGGACGCCGAGCCTCTCCAGCTCGCGGGCCTTGTGCAGGGCGAAGTGGGACTTGCCGTATCCCCGGGGGCCGTGGACGAGCAGGATGGGGCGCCTGCGGCCCGGCGGCCCCGACCAGCCGGGGTCCACGAGTTCCTTGTAGCAGACGGCCTGCGCCTCCTGCCCGACCGGCGTCTCATGACCGTCCGGCACCTGCGCGCCACTCGCCACGACCCGATGGCCTCCCTTTGTCCGCACTCGTTCCGACACACCACCGACATATGATGCGCGCTCTGTTCTGATTTATGGCTTTATCGGTTTTTTGTGACGCACGCGTTATGAGAATCCTCCGCATATGAGCGTTCTGACCCCCTTTGTGAAATTTGCTATTGGTGTTGCTGCTGTTGCTGATGGGGTTTCTCGGTGCGCGCGAAAACAGCGTGCTCCGGAGTTGTCCACAGAAGAAGAAAGCGGCTTCCTCCGCGGCGGCGGGCCTGCTCTCATGAGAGGGACGGAACGATCCGAACGGAGGCCTCCGTGACCGGTACCGAGGCGGCGCCCGCTCCCCGCACGCCTGCCACCACCGCCGGCCCGCGCCCGCGCGTGCCCGATCCCGGGACGCCGGACGCCCGCGGGCCCTGGCGCTACCTGTGGTGGCTCATCGCCTCCCAGCCGTGGAGGGTCCTGGCCGGGGCCTTCTGGGGAACCGTCTGGATGACCGGCCTCATGGTGATGCCCTACCTCCTCTCCCGCGCCGTCGACGACGGGCTGCGGGCCGGGGACCGGGGCGCGCTGCTGCTGTGGACGGGCGCCCTGGCGGGCACGGGGCTCTTCAACGCGGCCGTGTCGATCATGCGGCACCGGACCATGACGCTCGTGCGGATGGACGCCTCGCTGCGGACCATGCGCGTGGTGGCCAGACACGCGGCCCGGCTGGGCGCGGCGCTGCCACGGCGGCTCTCCTCCGGGGAGCTGTCCACCGTCCAGGTGCTGGACGTGGGCCGGATCGCGCAGACGCTCACCATGACCGGGCCCGGGGTCGGCTCGGTGATCGCCTACGCCTCGGTCGCGGTCCTGCTCCTGACCGTGTCACCCCTGCTGACGGCGGTCGTGCTGGTCGGCGTGCCGCTGCTCGCCCTGACCGTGGGGCCGCTGCTGCGCGGCCTGCGCGGCGGACAGAGCGGCTACCGGGAGCGGGAGGGGCTCCTGACCACCCTGGCGGGCGACATCGTGGCCGGACTGCGCGTGCTGTCCGGCATCGGCGGCAGGGACCGGTTCGCCGCCCGGTACCGGGAGCGCTCGGCCTCGCTGCTGCGCCAGGGGTACCGGCTCGGCGCGACCAGCAGTTGGTTCGAGGCGGTCAGCTCCTGCCTGCCGGTGGTCTTCCTGGCGGCCGTCACCTGGATCGCCGCACGGCTCGCGGTGGCCGGGGAGATCACCGTGGGGGAGGTGGTCGCCGTGTACGGCTACGTCGCCGTCCTCATCATGCCGGTGTTCTTCCTGGTGGAGGCGGCCAGCAACCTCACCCACGGCCACGTGTCGCTGGAGCGGGTGGTGCGGCTGCTGCGGTCCGGTCCCGCGCTGTCGGAGGGCTGCGGCGCGGCTCCCCCTGAGGGGCCCGCCGAGCTGGTGGACCCCGGAAGCGGCACGCGGGTGCCGCCGGGGTCGATGACCGCCCTGGTGTCGCTCCGCCCCGGGGACGCGGCGCTGGTCGTGGAGCGCCTGGGCCGCTACACCGACTCCGACGCCTCCTGGGGCGGGGTGCCGCTGCGCGACATGGACGTGGAGCGGGTGCGCGACCGCGTCCTGGTCGGCGACAACGAGTCGTACCTGTTCGCCGGTCCGCTGCGCGAGGTGGTCGCGGTGCACGGCGGCCGGACCGACGCGGAGGTCATGGCGGCGCTGCGGACGGCCGGGGCGCTGGACGTGGTCTCGTCCCTGTCCGACGGACTGGACTCGGCGGTGGAGGAACAGGGCCGCAACCTGTCCGGCGGGCAGCGCCAGCGGGTGCGGCTGGCCCGCGCGGTGCTGGCCGAACCGGAGGTGCTGTTGCTGGTCGAGCCCACCTCGGCGGTGGACGCGCATACCGAGGCGCTGGTCGCGGCCCGGTTGCACGAGGCCCGCCGGGGGCGCACCACCGTGGTCGCGGGCACCTCACCGCTGCTGCTGGCGCGGGCGGACCGGGTGGTGCTCCTGGACGGAGGGCGGGCGGTGGCGGTGGGCACGCACGGGGAGCTGGTCGCCACGCGGCCGGACTACCGGGCGCTGGTCCTGCGCGGAGCGGACGAGGAGGGCCGGTCGTGAGCACGGGGACAGGGGAGAGCGCGGAGACCGGCGAGAGCACAGGCCTCGGGGAAAGGGCGGAGACCAGCGTGGGCACAGGGCCCTGCGGGAGGACGGTCACCGGGACGAGCGCGGAGACCGGCGGGAGCACAGGGCCCGGCGAGAGCACGGGGACCGGCGAGAGCACGGGGACCGGCGAGAGCACGGGGACCGGCGAGAGCACGGGGACCGGCGAGAGCACGGGGACCGGCGAGAGCCCGGGGACCGGCGGGAGCACAGGGGCCGAGACGGGCGCGGAAACCGGCGGAAGCGTCGGCGGCGGAAAAAGGGCGCACGCCGGGGAGGAGAAGCGGCTGCCGGTGGCGGAGCCCGCCCAGGCGCGCCGGGACGTCTGGCGGCTGGTGACAGCCGACCGCGCTGGGCTGGCCGCGACGCTCGCGCTGACCTGCCTGGCCAGTGTGGCCGGGTTGGCCGGGCCCTACCTGCTGGGCCGGATCATCGACCTCCTGGAGGCCGGGCGGGCCACCGTCGCGACGGTCGACGGGCTGGCCGCCGCCGTCCTGGCCTGCGCGCTGGCACAGCTGGTCCTGACCCGGTACGCGCGGCTGGGCGCGTTCCGCTTCGGGGAGCGGGCGTTGGCGCGGCTGCGCGAGGAGTTCGTGGACCGGGCCCTGGCCCTGCCCGCCCGCGTGGTGGAGCGGTCGGGCACCGGGGACCTCACCAACCGGGCGTCCGGCGACATGGGGGTGGTCGCGACGACCCTGCGCGGCGCCGTCCCCGACGTGTTCCCCGCCCTGTTGCAGATCCTCTTCCTGCTGGCCGCGGTGTTCTGGCTCAGTCCGTCTCTGGGCGTGCTGGTCCTGGTGGGCGTGCCCCCGGTCTGGTGGGCGCTGCGCTGGTACCTGCGCCGGTCGCGCGCCGCCTACCTGGCGGAGGGGGCGGCCGCCTCGACCGCGCTGGCGGGGGTGACCGCCACCGCCGAGGGCGGACGCACCGTGGAGGCGCTGGGGCTGCGCCGGGAGCGGGTGGCGCGCACCGACCGCGACACCCTGGAGCTGTACGGGGCGCGACGGCGCACCCTGCGCCTGCGGTCGGTGCTGTTCCCCGTCGCCGACGCCGCGTTCTCCCTGCCCGCCGTGGTGGTGCTGCTCGGCGGCGGCCTGCTCCACCTGGAGGGCGGGATGAGCCTGGGGGTGGTGGTGGCCTGCTGTCTCTACATGCGGCAGATGGAGGAGCCCGCCAGCGGGATCATGTACTGGGTGGAGCAGCTGCAACGGGGCGGGGCGTCGTTCGCGCGGGTGCGCGGCGTGGGGCGGGTGACGGCTCCGGTCGGCGCGGCCCCGACGCCCGTCGACGACCGTATCGAGGTCCGCGGCGCCCGTTACGCCTACGTGGCGGGCACGGACGTCCTGCGCGGAATCGACCTGACGGTGCGGCCCGGCGAGCGGTTGGCGGTCGTGGGCCCTTCGGGAGCGGGTAAGACCACGCTGGGTCGGCTGCTGGCCGGAGTGGACGCGCCGGATTCGGGGAGCGTGCTGGTGGGCGGGGTGCCCGTGGCCGGTCTGGCCCCGGAGGAACTGCGCCGCCGCATCGTCCTGGTCAACCAGGAGCACCACGTGTTCGCGGGGACGCTGCGTGAGAACCTGGCCCTGGCCTCCGAGGAGGCCGACGACAACGACCTGCTGTCCGCGCTGGAGGCGGTGGACACGGACTGGCTACGGGAGCTGCCCGAGGGGCTGGACACCCCGCTGGGCGCGGGCGGCACGGCGCTGGACGCCGCCGGAGCACAGCAGCTGGCCCTGGCCCGGGTGGTACTGGCCGACCCGCACACGGTGGTGCTCGACGAGGCCACCTCGCTGCTGGACCCCACCACCGCCCGGGCCGCAGAGCGGTCCCTCGCGGCGGTGCTGGAGGGCAGGACGGTGATCGCGATCGCGCACCGGCTGCACACCGCGCACGACGCCGACCGGGTGGCGGTGGTGGAGTGCGGCCGGATCACCGAACTGGGCGCCCATGACGAACTGGTGGGCGCGGGCGGCGCCTACGCGGCCCTGTGGAGATCCTGGCACGGCACCGCCTGAAACCCACCGGACGCGGGGGTCCTTCGCGCTCAGACGGGGTGGCGTGCCTGCTCCGCCAGGCGTGCGTCCGCGCCGTCGGCCAGGGCCTGGAGCGCGTCGTCCAGGGCGGCGAAGACCTCCCAGGCGGGCTGCCCCGCGGCCTCGGCGACGCGGCGGGTCACCAACAGCTCCAGCTCCTCGGCGCGGGCGCCCTTCCACACCTTGTCGGCGAGGCTGACCAGCAGGTCCTCCAGGCCGCGCCCCTCGGCGGACCAGTCGCCGTGGGTGGCGCAGAACCGGGCGAGCCGGGCGGGCACGCCACGGGCCAGGAGCAACCGCTCCCCAGCGGCCTCGTGCCGGTGGCCGGGCCCGCTCAGCTCCTCGGGGTGCTCGGTCTTGCCGATGTCGTGCACGGCCGCGCCGAAGCGGACCGCGTCGGTGTCGACCGGCAGACCGGGATGGTGTTCGGCCAGCCACGCGAGCAGTTCCACGGCCACGCCGTGGACCAGCGCGCCGTGCGCGCGCAGGCGGGGCGGCGCCCCGGTGTCGGCCAGCAGTCGGGACGCCTCGTCCGGGATCGGGATGTCCATGTCAGTCGAGAACGCTCCTTCCAGCGCGCGCACGGGCGAACACCAGGCGGAAGGAGGGGAAGGCGGCCGTGAGCCAGCCCAGGGCCGCCAGCACCATCGCCCCCAGCGCCACCAGGGCCTGGACGGCGGTGCCGCCGCCCTCCAGCTCCTCGCCTTCTCCGTGCCGGTGGACACGTCTGAGGTTCGCGATCTCCAGGGCACTCACGTGCACTGACCTCCGGGGGGTGGGGGGACGTGAGAAGGCGCGCGGAACCGGGTACGGCACCGACACCAGATACCTCCACATCGAGATACTTTGCTCATCCTAGGTGACGGGCCGGTCCTCGCGCGTGCCCGATTCCGGCCTCAAGGGGTTTTCCGCCCCCGCGCCCCGACCGGCGGACGCGTCCGGACTGTCGCCGACCTGCGGCACCATGGAGGCGACCTCCGCCGTCGACTCCGAGGAGCTGCCATGTCCGACCAGCGCTGTGCCTGGGCTCGGGGCTCCTCCGAGCTGATGCGGGCCTACCACGACCAGGAGTGGGGCAGGCCCTCCCGCGACGACGCGCACCTGTTCGAGATGCTCGTCCTGGAGGGCGCGCAGGCCGGACTGTCCTGGTCCACCGTGCTCAACAAACGGGAGAACTACCGGCGGGCCCTGGAGGGCTTCGACCGGGACCGGATCGCGGAGTACGGCCAGGAGGACACCGACCGGCTCCTCCAGGACGCCGGGATCATCCGCAACCGGCTCAAGGTGGCCTCGCTCCCCCGCAACGCCCGGGCCTTCCGGGACGTGCGCGAGGAGCACGGCACCTTCGCGGCCTACCTGTGGGACTGGGTGGACGGAACGCCCGTGGTCAACCGCTTCACCGAACCCTCGGAGGTTCCGGTGAGCACCCCGCTGTCGGACCGGGTCAGCAAGGACCTGAAGAAACGCGGCTTCACCTTCGTCGGCACCACCATCGTCTACTCCTACCTCCAGGCCGTGGGCGTGGTCGACGACCACCTGGTCGCCTGCCCGGCCAAGCCCGCCTGACCGCCACCGCCGACCACTCCGACCGCGGCCCGGCGGAAGGACACCGGCGATGCGGCGGCGGGGCACCGAAGCCCCGCCGCCGCCCCGGGTCAGTCGGCCCCGGCCGCCTCCAGCGGGGCGCGCCCGCGCTCGGTCCGCCACCAGCGGCCCACCCCGACCTCGCGCAGGAACGCGTGGTCGTGGCTGGCCACCAGCAGGGCGCCCCGGTAGTCCGCGAGGGCCTCGGCCAACTGCCGCTGGCTGTCGAGGTCGAGGTTGTTGGTGGGCTCGTCCAGCACCAGCAGCCGGGGCGGCTCGTCCGCCAGCAGCAACCGGGCCAGCGCCACCCGGAACCGCTCTCCCCCGGAGAGGTCGCCCGCCCTCTGGTCCACCCGGTCCCCGCGGATGAGGAAACGGGCCAGACCGGCCCGCACCCGGTGCGGCGTGGCGGAGGGCGCCGCCGCGCGCACGTTGTCGAGCACGCTCAGGCCGTCGTCCAGCACGTCCAGCCGCTGCGGCAGGTAGCCGATCCGGTCAACGGCGTGCACCACCTCGGCCTGCGGATGGCTCCCCCGGCCGACCACCGCCCGCAGCAGGGTGGTCTTTCCGGACCCGTTGGGCCCGACCAGCGCCACCCGCTCGGGCCCGCGCAGGTACAGCCGCCCGCCGTCCGGAGTGCCCAGCTCCAGGACGCCGTGCCCGGCCGGAACCTCGGTGCCGGGCAGGGCGATGCGGATGGCGTCGTCGTCGCGGACGGCGTCCTCCGCCCGGTCCAGCTCCTCCCTGGCCCCGACCAGTTTGGCCTCCTGCATGATGCGGTGCTTGCCCGCCGCCACCTGGGCGTCGCGCTTGCGCTGCTTCATGACCACGCGGGGCTCGCGCTTGGTGTCGTACATCTTCTTGCCGTAGCGCACCCGCCGCGCCAGCTTGACCTGGGCGTCGGCGAGCTGGCGCTTCTCGCGGCGCACGTCGGCCTCGGCCACGCGCACCATGCGCCGGGCCGCGTCCTGCTCCGCGGCGAGCTGTTCGGTGTAGGCGGAGTAGTTGCCGCCCCACACGCGCACCCGCCCGTCCCGGAGTTCGGCGATCTGGTCGACCCTCTCCAGGAGCTCGCGGTCGTGGCTGACCACGACGAGCACCCCGTGCCAGGACGCGACCGCGTCGTGGAGCCGCTCCCGGGCGTGGCGGTCCAGGTTGTTGGTGGGCTCGTCCAGCAGGGTGACGGCGGGGCGGCGCAGGGCCAGCCCCGCGAGCGCGACCAGCACGGCCTCCCCTCCGGAGAGGGTGCCGACGGGGCGGTCCAGCGGGGTTTCCCCCGCCAGGGCGACGCCGAACCGTTCGAGCTGGGCCAGGGCGCGTTCCTCCACGTCCCAGTCCTCACCGACGGCGGCGAAGTTCGCCTCGGTGGCCTCGCCCGCCTCGATGGCGTGCAGCGCGGCGCGGGTCCGGTCGACGCCCAGCAGCTCGGCGACGGTGCGGCCGGTGTCCAGGGTGAGCCCCTGGTCCAGGTAGCCGACGTCGCCGTCCACGGACACCGTGCCCGAGACCGGGGCCAGCCGCCCCGCGACGAGGCGGAGCAGGGTGGACTTGCCGCTGCCGTTGCGGCCGACCAGCCCGGTCCGCCCGGTGCCGAAGGCGGCGTCCAGACCGGTCAGGACGGGTGTGCCGTCGGGCCAGGCGAAGGACAGTCCCGTGCAGACGACGGAGAAGGCGGAAGACATGTGGACCTCTCGATGGTGGTGGAGAACTGCCGGGGACCCTGGGTGCGGCGGAATCGGCCCATCGTGATCTCCTCCTTCGAGAGCTTTTGATGCGACTGTTGTCGCGTTAAGCGAGCATGGCACAGAAGGGACGCCAAATGCAACTAGAGTTGCGTTATGACCTCTGACACAGGAGCCCCGGGTGCCGCCAGACCCGGCGGCCGCACCGCGCGCAACACCGCCGCCGTACTCCAGGCCACCCTCGACGAGCTGGGCGAACACGGCTACGCCGGACTCACCGCCGAACGGGTCGCCACCCGCTCCGGCGTGCACAAGGCCACCGTCTACCGCCGCTGGGGAGGGGTGGACGGACTCCTGTCCGCGGCGCTGGAGTGGTCCACCACCCGCGACTGGGAACCCGAGCGCACCGGCTCCCTGCGCACCGACCTGCGGGCCCTCAACGCGACCGTGCTGCACGGCTTCACCGAGGCCCCCGAGGGCGCGATGTCCGCGGCCTCCGTCGCGGCCGCCTTCGCCTCCCCGCGCGTGGCCGGGGCGCTGCGCGTGTTCATGGCCGACCGCCACGCGCGCGCCGCCGTCCTGGTGACGGAGGCCGTCGCCCGGGGCGAGGCCCCCGAGGGCACCGACGCCGAGGAGGTGGTGCGCTCGGCGGTCGCGCCGGTCTACTACCGCCTCTTCGTCAGCCGCGAGCCCGTCACGCCCGCTAACCTGGACCTGGCCGCGCGGATCACCGCCGAGGCCGCCGCCCGGGGCGTCTTCGTCCGCACGCCCTGAACTCGGGGCCGCCCAGGCCCCCGCGCCCCGGAGCGAACGCCAGAGAGCACGCTTCCGCCCGGGGCGCCTTCGTCCGCACGCCCTTGATCCCACCCGTACGCGGAGCCGCCCGGGGCGGGCTCCGCATTCCGGAGCGAACGCGGAAGAGCGCGCTGCCGCCCGGGGTTCCGCGCTCCCCCTCGGACACCCCGCCCACTCTTGCGCACCGTTCCCGTACGCCGTACTGTACGCCTTACGGAAACTAGGATCCCCCAGTGGACAGATGGAGAACCATGACCTTCCTCGTCGCCGGAGCCACCGGCAACGTCGGCCGCCACGTCGTCGGACAGCTGCTCGGCGCCGGGCACCCCGTACGCGCGCTGACCCGCTTTCCCGACCGGGCCCGCCTGCCCGAGGGCGCGCAGGTCGTCGGCGGCGACCTCACCGACCCGGACGGCCTCGCCCCGCACCTCGAAGGGGTCACGGGGCTGCACCTGATCACGTTCGGCGGGGACGACCACAGCCCCCTCACCTCGGCGCCGCGCCTGGTCGAGCTCGCCGAGAAGGCGGGTGTGCGCAGGGTGTCGGTGCTGTGCGACTTCTACCCGGGCCCGGTCGAGGAGGCCCTGGCCGCGAGCGGCCTGGCCTGGACCCTGCTCCACCCGGTCGAGTTCATGGTCAACACCCTGGACTGGGCCGACTCCGTGCGCGCGGAGGGCGTGGTCCGCGAGGCGCGCACCGCGCCCAGCGCCCTGGTCCACGAGGCCGACATCGCCTCCGTCGCGGTCACCGCCCTCACCGGGGACGGCCACGGCGGTCGCACCTACCCCCTCACCGGTCCCGAGGCGCTGACCCCGGCGGAGCGGGTGGCCGCGCTCTCGCGCGGGGTCGGCCGCGAGGTCGGGCTGGTCCGCCTCACCCTGGAGGAGGAGGCCGAGCGGCTGCGCGCGCTGGGCCACGACGAGGAGTACGTGGGCTTCGGCCTCCAGCTGGTCACCGACCCGCCCGAGGTCGGCACCAGGGTCCAGGACACCGTCGAGAGGGTCACGGGCAGGCCCGCGCGCACCTTCGCCGAGTGGGTCGGGGAGAACGCGGACGCCTTCCGCCCGCGGACCTGACCCGCGGACCCGCCGCGCCCGGCCAGGACCGTTCCCCCCGGCCGGGCGCGTCCCGCTCTCCCGCTCTCCCGATCCCCCGATCCCCGACCTCCCGGCGTTCCGGCGTTCCGGCGTTCCGGCGTCCCGACCTCCCGGCGCCCCTACGCCCCTACGCCCCTACGACGCGGCGCAGCACGTCGTGTGCCCCGTGGAAGACGCCCTAGACTGGCCGGACACCGGACCGAGAGCAGGACGGCCGATGCCCACGCAGTACACCAAGAGCGGCGACCCCGCGCGCAGCCTCGCCCTGCTGTGGCGGACCCAGGAGCCCGTCAGCCGCCGGAACAAACCGGACCTGAGCGTGGACCGGATCGTGGCCGTGGCCTCGGAGATGGCCGACACCGACGGGCTCGCCGCGCTGTCCATGCGCAAGGTCGCCGAACGCCTGGGCGTGGGGACCATGTCCCTGTACACCTACGTCCCCGGCAAGGGCGAGCTGGTCGACCTCATGCTCGACGCCGCCTACGCCGACATGTACGCGGACGGCGAGCGCCCCGGGCACTGGCGCGAGCGGCTGAGCGCTGTCGCGTACGCGAACTGGCGGCTGCTCCTGCGCCACCCGTGGATGCTCCAGACCCCGCGGGGCCGCCTGCTGGGCCCCCACCTCATCGCCAAGTACGAGTACGAGCTGTCCGCTGTGGACGGCCTGGGCCTGTCCGACGTCGAGATGGACTCCACGGTCAGCCTGGTCAACAGCTACGCGGAGGGCGCCGCCAGCCAGGCCGCGGCGGTCAGCGAGACCGAACGGGCCACGGGGATGACGGACGGCCAGTGGTGGAGCACCCACGGCCCGCTGCTCGCGGCGTTCACACGGGACAGCGACTACCCGCTCGCCTCCCGGGTGGGCAGCACGGTGGGCAGGGAGCACAGGACGGTCTACTCGTCCGACCACGAGTTCGCGTTCGGCCTCGAACGCGTCCTGGACGGCGTCCGGGTCCTGGTGGACTCCCGCTCCGCGCAGGGCGTCGAGGAGTCCTGAGGGCCGGAGCCCCGGGGTCAGGGGGATCGCGCGGTGGCCCTCCACCGGCACCGCGCCTCTCGCCGGCCGACGCTCCGGCAACGGGCGCCGGTCGCGCCGCTAGAGCACCGCGTCCCTGCTCCGGACGGGGACGAGCCCGCTCCGGAAGGCCCAGACCACGAGCTGGACGCGGTTGCGCAGCCCCCGTTTGGCCAGGACGCTGGACACGTGTGACTTGATGGTCGTCTCGGACAGGCCGAGGACTCCGGCGATCTCGGCGTTGCTGGCGCCGGTGGCGACCAGCGCGACCACGTCCTTCTCGCGGTCGGTGAACTGCTCCTTCCAGCACGAGTCCGGGTCGTCGCCCGTCCCGACGCACACCGCCGCCTCGTAGCGGACGAACTCCTCCACGACCGTGCCGACCACGGCCGGGTCGAGCACGGTGTGCCCCTCCCTCAGTGAGCGCACGGCGTCGGTGATGACCGACATGTCGCTTCCGGTGAGGATGTAGCCGCAGGCGCCGGCCCGCAGGCAGTTGACGAGGTTGTCCCTCTCGTTGGGCACCGCCAGGGCGAGGACGCGGACACGGGGGTCGTCCAGCTCCGCGAGCTCGCGGACCACCTCGTTCCCCCTCTCCCCCAGCGCCACCATGTCGACGACGGCCACGTCGGGACGGAGCTGTCGCGCCCTGGCCACCGCCCCTCGCAGGTCGCCGGTCGTTCCGACCACCTTGATGTCATCCGTCGCTTCGAAGGCCGTGCACAGGCCCAGCCTCACTACGTCTTGGTCACCGATAATCAGTACGCGGGTAATCAGTGGACCTGTCCCCTTTTCGTGCGAAACCTCCGGGGCGTGGGGGAGGGGAACCCGGGGTTGTCCTGTGGAAAGAAGCCAGCCGTCCTTAAATCCCCGATCCCCTACGGACAAACCCTTCGCCTGTGGCCGCATGTGGCCACCGAAGAATAAATCCGAAAAAACCGGTCACCGCCCGTGTCCGCGAAGCGTAGGGGCCCGTTCATCTCGGCCGGAGCCTCATTTCCCTGCCCCGCTGACAATCGCGTACGAGCAGGTCGCGCCGTACCCGATGACTTCACTCCGGAACCATTTCCTTTTCCATAGGACATCGCCCTGGGTATTGGCCAGGGAATTTCCCTCTTTTGGGAACCCCGTCCCTAAAGGCCGATACCCTCACTCCCCCCAGGTGACGGGAAGGGAGTGCACTCCGTAGACCGCGGAGGTGTCGCGCATACGAACGCTGTGCGGCGGGACGGCCAGGCGCAGGTCCGGTATCCGCCGGAACAGCGTGCCGTACCCCAGCCGCAGTTCCGCCCGGGCCAGCTGGTGGCCCAGGCAGTGGTGCGCGCCCAGGCCGAAGGCCAGGTGCATGGGGCGCTCCCGCCCCGGGTCGAGCGCATCGGGCCCGGGGAAGGCCCGCGGGTCGCGGTTGGCGGCGGACAGGGAGACCACGACCGCCTCCCCCTCCCGGACGCGCTCCCCGCGCACCTCCAGGTCCTCGCTGGCCACCCGCATCGCCCCGAACTGCATGATCGTCAGGTAGCGCAGCAGTTCGTCCACCAGCCGCGCCATCCGCCGCGGGTCGGGGTCGGTGAGCGCCCCGCGCCACGGCCCGGTGTGGGTGAGCAGGGCGAACGCGCCCAGGGCGAGCATGCTCGCCGTCGTCTCGTGCCCGGCGACCAGCAGCAGGAAGGCCATCGCGGCGACCTCCTCGTCCGTCAGGTCCGGGGCGTCCAGCAACCCGCTGAGCAGGTCCTCCCCCGGTTCGCGGCGCTTGCGGCGCACCAGCTCGGCCAGGAAGGCGTTGAGGTCGGCGAGCGCCGTCGAGACCCGTTCCCGGGGCTGGCCCACGTCGAAGGCGACCGCCGTGTCGCGTTGGAACCGCTCGCGCTCCCCGTAGGGCACGCCGAGCAGCTCGCAGATGACCAGCGACGGCACGGGCAGAGCGTAGTCGGCCACCAGGTCGGCGGGCGCGCCCCCCGAGAGCATGCGCTCCACGTGCTCCTCGGCGATCTCCCCGATGCGCGACTCCAGCAGGAGCATGCGCCGCCGGGTGAACTGCCCGGCCAGGCGCCTGCGGTAGCGGGTGTGCTCGGGAGCGTCCATCCGCACGAAGAAGCCGGGCGCCGCGGGAGGCGCCGGAACCTGCCCCCGCGGTGGGACGCGGATGTCCTGTCGCGCGCTGAACCGCTGGTCCACCAGGACGTCGCAGGCCAGCTCGTAGTCGGTCACGAGCCACCCCTCCGTCCCGTCGGGCAGGGCCAGCCGGGTGATCGGCGACCTCTCGCGCAGTTCGGCGAAGCGGGGCGGCGGGTCCAGGGCGTGCTCGCGTGCGGTGGGCAGGCTCACGGGGCACGCCGACGGTGTCGGGGCGTCGGCCACGGGGGTGCTCCTCTCGTCGCGGGGCTCGCACTCACGGACGGCCGGACGCCCCGGCGTGGGCGGCGGCCATCGCGGTGACCAGGGTGGTGTGGTAGCAGGTGCGGAAGACGTAGGCGGTGGCCCGCTCCCCCGTGCGCCCGGCCAGGACCGCGGCGTCGAAGGGCGGCCCGGGCAGGGATCCGTCGGGGCGCTGGGCCGCGGCCAGCCGGTCCCAGGCCAGCCGCTCCAGCGCGGGAGGCCCCCCTCGGACGATGCGCGCGCACAGGAGCAGTTCGGCGGCCAGGTCCAGGTGGCCCTCGTCCAGGTAGGCGCGCAGCAGGCCGTCGAGCACGCGCCCTATGCGCGCGGTGTCCCCCGGCAGCGGCCGGGCCCCGAAGTCGGTGGCGTACAGGACGGCGTGGGTGACCCCGTAGGCGTCGTACTCGCCGGTGCCGCCCGCGTGCTCGGCCACGCAGGCGTCGTAGAGCGGCGCGGCGCCGGGCAGGTCCGCGGGGGCGGCGAGCCCGGCCAGGTCGAGGATGTGGCGCAGTTCCAGGGCGAGGACCGGCGAGGCCCCCTCGCCGGGGGGCGGCGGGGGGCGCCGTTCGGCCCGGGCGCGCGCGTCGGCGAGGGGCCCGTCGGCCGGATGGCCCAGGTCGGCGAGCAGGGCCGCCGTCCACAGCCGGTAGGACAGGTTCTCGGCGTCCCCGCCGGAGCCGGTCGCGGCGACCGCGTCCCGGGCCAGCTCCGCGGCGGCGCGCTCCAGCGCGGCGGCCCCGGGCGGTGCCGGGTCCGACCTGCGCAGGAGGCGGCAGAGCATGAGCAGTTCCATGACGGTGGCCCCGGCGAAGTCGCGCGGCGGGAAGTGGTCGTCCCAGCGCGGCCCGAACCACTCCGCGTGGTCGGTGAGCCAGGCGAGGGCCGCGTCCAGGACGCCGGAGGCGGTGCTCCCGCCTGCCCGGGCCGTCGTCCCCGTCCCGCCGGTGGCGGCCATCGGTCCTCCCCGTCGTGTGCCGGGCGGGCCCCGGCGGCTTCCTCTTCCCTGCCGACGCTCCCGACCCTAGGTCGGCCCTCCTCACGGCGCTTCGGCCCGGAGGAGGAAATGCGCGTCCCCCCTGCGGACCGGCCCGGGCGGTCCTGGCGGCGGAGCCTCCTCCCTTAGGAGGAGGATGCGCGAGAATGTCCGGGAATCGCGCTGGGAAGGGCGCCGGGAAGCGGTGTGGGGCCCCGGGTCGGGGGTAGGTTGAAGCCCGCGTTCACTCAGAGCGACCATCGAGCGACACTGGAGTGGGGACGGTATGGGAGACATCGACCTGGCGCTGATCGGGGACCTGTACCGCAGGTACCGGGATCCCCTGGCGAAGGTCCGGGACGCGCAGCGCGAGTTCCTCCGGCGCACGCGCGGGCGGATGACGCCGCAGCTGGACGACCTGGAGGCGGAGATCACCTACCTGCTGCTGCGCGAGACGCGGCCGGACACGGTGATGGAGCTGGGGACCTTCCACGGCTGGTCCACCACGTGGATCCTGTCGGCGCTGCGCGACAACGGCGGGGGGACGCTGCACTCCTTCGACATCGTGGACAACGTGGTGGCGAACGTGCCCTCCGAGCTGTCCCTGGGGCGGTGGGAGTTCCACAAGGGCGACGTCCGCGAGAACATGTCCCAGGTCCCCGAGGGGATCGGATACCTGTTCGTGGACGCCGCGCACAACGGCCGGTTCGCCAGGTGGTACCTGGAGGCGCTGTTCCCGCGCGTGGCCCCGGGGACGCCGGTCAGCGTCCACGACGTCTTCCACGGCAAGCGGGCCCTGCCCTTCACCGAGGGCGCCGCGGTGCTGTCGTGGCTGCGCCGGACCGGCACGGACTTCTTCACCCCCTCCCGCAAGAAGGCCCCCGCGCCCTACACCGCCCTCCTGGAGCTGCGGGAGGACCTGGGGCTGGGCGAGCCGGTGCGCACCAGCACCGACAACCCGATGATCTACTTCCGGATGCCGGAGCACCAGGGCCCCCGGTCCGGGAGCTGAGGCGCTCACGCCAGGGCAGAAGTCGCGCGCCGGGCGCGGCCCCGGGGCCGCGCCCGCAGACGGCAACGCGGGGTGACGAGGTGCCCGCGCCGGGCAGAGTCCCGGGCCACGCGCATGGCACCGCGGGGTGGCGGGGTACCCGCGCCGGTCGGGGCCGACCGGCCTCAGACCGGCACGGGCCCCCCGCTGCTCTGCCACAGGCGGGCGTAGGCGCCGCCCGAGGCCGACAGTTCCCCGTGCGCGCCCGTCTCGACCACCCGTCCGCCGTCGAGCACCGCGATCCGGTCGGCGCGGGCGGCCGTCGCCAGGCTGTGGGTGACCACGAAGGTCGTCCTCCCCCGGGACAGGCGGTCCATCGCCGTCAGCACGGCCCGCTCGGTGCCCGGGTCCAGCGCCGCGGAGGGCTCGTCCAGCAGCAGCACGTCGGGGGCCACGAGCTGAGCCCGCGCCAGCGCGACGAGCTGGCGCTGCCCGGTGGACAGGCCCCGCCCGCGCTCGCCGACCGGATGGCGCATCCCCCCGGGCAGGGCGGCCACGGCGTCGAGGGCGCCGACCGCGCGCACGGCCTCCTCCACCTCGCGGTCGCTGGCTCCGGGGCGTCCGTAGCGCACGTTGTCGGCGACGGTCCCGGTGAACAGGTGGGGCTCCTGCGGGACCACGCCGAGCCTGCGCCGGTGCTCGGCCGGGTCGAGGTCGCGCACGTCCGTCCCGTCCACCAGGACCGCGCCCCGGTCGGGGTCGTGGAAGCGGGCGATGAGCCTGACCACGGTGGACTTCCCGGCGCCGGTCTCGCCGACCAGCGCCACGGTCTCGCCCGGGTCGGCGGACAGGGTGACGTCGGCCAGGGCGGGCCCGCCCGCGCCGGGGTAGGTGAAGCCGACCCCCTCCAGGCGCACCCGGCCGCCGCCGCGCCGGACCGGTTCGGGAACCGCGCGCCGGGCGGTCGCGGCGGTGGGCGGCGTGCTCAGCAGGCCGCCGATGCGGTCCACGCCCACGCGCGCCTGCTGGTAGCTGTCGAAGACCACCGACAGCTGCTGGAACGGGGCGTAGAACATCCCCAGGTAGAGCAGGAACGCGGTCAGGACGCCGACCGACAGGGTCCCCTCCGCCACGCGGTACGCGCCCACCCCGAGGACGGCGGCGGTGGACACGTCCCCGAGCAGGGTGACGAACGGGAAGTACAGCGCGATGTGGCGCTGGGCGGTCAGCCGGGTCCTGCGGTAGCGGTCCGACAGGGCGGCGAAGCGCTCGCTCGCGCCGTCCTCGGCCCCGGCCGCCTGGGACTCGCGCGCCCCCGCCACCTGTTCCTGGAGGTCGGCGTTGACCTCCCCGATCCGCTCCCGGGACAGGTGGTAGGCCAGCGACACGCACCGGCGGAAGTACAGGGTCGCGGCGAGCAGCACCGGCAGGACCGCCAGGGCGACCAGGGCCAGCCCCGGGTCCAGCACCAGCATCGCCACGACCATCCCCAGCACGGTGGCGCCGTTGACCACGACGATGGTCAGCCCGCTCTCCACGAACGTCGACAGCGCGGTGACGTCGGTGGTCATGCGGGTCATGGTCCCGCCGCCGCGCTCGCGCTCGTGGAAGTCCACGCCGAGCCGGTGCAGGTGCCGGAAGACGCGCAGGCGCAGGGCGTACAGGGCGCTCTCCCCGGCCCGGGTGACCACGCGGGGCTGGAGGGCGAGGACCCACCAGTTGACCGCCACCAGCGCCAGGGCCGCCGCGCCCACGGCCGCGACCACGCCCGCGTCGCCGGGGGCGACGCCGCGGTCCAGGCCCCAGCGCAGCACGACGGGCAGGGCGGTGGTGGCCAGGGCGTCGGCCAGGACCAGCAGGACGGCGAGCGCCAGCAGGGTCCGGACGGGCGCCAGCACCCGGCGGACGCCGAAGCGCGCTCCGGGCTCCTCCGGCGGCGTGCGGTCCAGGCGCTCGGCGGGGCGGTCGTCGGCGGCGGGCAGCGCGGCCTCGTCGGGCTCGGCCGCCTCCGGCACGGGTTCGGGCCACAGGGGGGAGCCGCCCTCGTCGGAGGCCGCGGCCGGTTCCTCGACGTCGCCCCCGTCCCCCGCGCACAGTTCCGCGAAGAGCGGGCAGCGCCGGGCCAGTTCCGCCTCGGTGCCCACGTCCACCACCCGGCCGCCGTCGAGCACGGCGACGCGGTCGGCGAGGGCGAGGGTGGACCTGCGGTGGGCCACGAGCAGGACGGTGCGGTCGGCGGTGACCTCGGCGAGCGTGGCGACCATGGCGGCCTCGGTGGCGGCGTCCACGGCCGAGGTGGCGTCGTCCAGCACCAGGACGCGGGGGTCCCCCAGGAGCGTGCGGGCCAGGGCCACGCGCTGGCGCTGGCCGCCGGACAGGGTCAGGCCGCGCTCGCCCACGGGGGTGTCGTAGCCGTCGGGGAGCGCGCTGACGAAGCCGTCGGCCCCGGCGGCGCGGGCCGCCGCGCGGACCTGCTCGCGGGTGGCGTTCGGGCGCCCGTGCGCGATGTTGTCGGCGACCGAGCCGGAGAACAGGAACGGCTCCTCGAAGGCCACGCCGACCGCGGAGCGCAGTGAGCGCAGGCGCAGCGAGCGCACGTCCACCGCGCCGCCGGGAGGGCCGATCCGCACGGCGCCGCCGGTGGTGTCGTAGAAGCGCGGCAGCAGCAGCGAGACCGTGGACTTGCCCGAACCGGAGGGGCCGACCAGCGCCAGGGTCTCGCCGGGGCGCACCCGCAGGGACAGCCCGTCGAGCACGGTGGAGTCGCGGGTGTAGCCGAACCGCACGGCGTCCAGCTCCACGCCGACCGGCCCCCCGGGCACGTCGGCGGCGTCGGGCGCGTCGGTGACGTCGGGGCGGGAGTCGGCGAGGTCGAACACGCGCAGGGCCGCGGGCCGCACGAGTTGGGCGCTCATGACCAGGTTGGACAGGGACGCCGACGGCGCGGTGAGGGTGACCATGTACCCGGAGAAGGCGACGAGGGCGCCCAGGGACACCTCGTCGCGCGCGACCAGCCACGCGCCCACCACCAGCACGGCGGCCTGGCCGAGGTAGGGCAGCACGCCGAGGGTGGCGCCGGGGCCCGCCTGCATGCGGGCCACGCGCATGCGCTCGCCGAACAGGCGGGCGGCGAGGTCGGCCAGGCGCCGGGTCTCGCGCTCCTCCTGTCCGAAGGCCTTGACGACGCGGACGCCGGTCACGGTCTCCTCGACGTGCTGGGCGATCTCGGCGGCGCGGCGCTGCACGGCCATGGTCGCGGGGGGCATGCGCCCGCTGACGCGCGCCGTCACCACGATGAAGGAGACCACGACGGCCGCGGCCACGACGGTGAGCGCGGGGGAGAGCCACAGCATCGCGGAGAAGGCGAACACGATGAGCACGAGGCCGCCCAGGGCCTGCGGCGCGGTGGCCAGCAGCCCCTGGACCAGTTGCAGGTCGGTGTTGGCGCGCGACATCACCTGGCCGGTGCGCAGGGTGTCCTGTTTGCCGCCGTCGAGCCGCTGGACCGAGTCGAACACGGCCGTGCGCAGGTCGTGCTGGACGCCCAGGGCGAGCTTGCCGGACAGGAACTGGCGGGCGAACGCCCCGG
Organism: Nocardiopsis synnemataformans DSM 44143; assembly: GCA_000340945.1. Lineage (GTDB taxonomy): Bacteria > Actinomycetota > Actinomycetes > Streptosporangiales > Streptosporangiaceae > Nocardiopsis > Nocardiopsis synnemataformans. The sequence continues at coordinate 56,762 of ANAW01000010.1, forward strand.
CGAACTGGAACGCGGCGGCTCCCAGCAGGGCGAGGGCGAGTACGCCGATCCGGTCCGTGCGCCCCTGGACGGCGTCGTCCACGGCGATCTGGGCGGCCAGCGGCGTCAGCGCGGTCAGTCCGGTCCCCAGGACGGCCGCAGCGGCCACCCCAGCGGCCAGCCCCGGGTGGCGACGGCAGGCGGACAGCAGCNNCGGGCGGCGGGCGCTTCGGCGGGCGGGGAGCCGGGCATCAGGCCTCCGGTGCGACGGGGCGCGCCAGGACGAGCTGCTCCCACGCGGGCCGCGTCCCTGTGGCCGCGTACAGCAGCGCCAGGGCCACGCCCGCGTCCCCTTCGAGGAAGGAGGCGTCGCGGACCATCCCGGCCGGGTTGAAGTAGGTCAGCGGTCCCTCGCCGCGCCGTTCGGCGAGCCAGCCGGTCCAGCGCCGGACGCACTCCAGCCCCTCGGGCAGGCCGTGGTCGTCGTGGGCGCGGCGGCCGAACCAGACCAGTCCGGCGGCGCCGTGGCAGACGCACCCGTCCGTGATCCCGCAGTCCCGCTCGGGCCGGGTGGCGACCGCCAGGGCGGTGGCACGGGCCAGGTCGGCGTCGCGCGGGTCCCCGGTGACCCCGGCGGCCGCGGTCAGGGCCAGGGCGATGCCCGGGTCCCCCGAGCACCAGGTGGCGCGGGCGGGTGTGTGGCGCGTCTCGACGCGGTGCGGGAAGACGGCGTGGGAGAAGTCGCCGCGCTGGGCGCGCAGCCAGCGCACGGACTCGTCGAGCAGCGGGCGTGCGCGCGGGGCGGCGGCCGTCCCGGAGGCCGAGGCGAGGTAGGACACCAGACCGGCGGTGCCGTGGGCGGCGCCGAGCACCCGGCAGCGCGCGGACTGGTCGGCGCGGCGCGCCGGGGAGTCGCCCAGGCGCAGGAAGAGGCCGTCGCCGTCGCGTTCGGCGCGTTCCTCGACCACGTCCAGGACGCCGGAGGTGGCCTTGTCGCGGAACCCGGCGTCGGGGTGGGCCAGGGCGTAGGCGCCCAGGCCCAGCACGCCCATGGGCAGGTCGACCTCGCCCTCGGCGGGGTAGTCGGCGATCCACCGCAGGACGGCGTCGTCCACGGCGCCGAGTCCGGACGGCTCGGTGCCGCGCGCCCGGGCGAGCCGGAGCGCGGTCCACCCGGCCTGGGCGGCGCCCCGGTAGAGCCAGGGGCCGGTGCCGCCGCCGGAGCGCAGCAGGCCCATCGCCTCGTGGAAGGCGTCCTCCGCGCCGTGGTCCTCGCCGAGGGCGCGGGCGAACTCCATCCGGGCCACGGCCTGGTCCAGCAGCAGCGCGAAGGTGGGGGCCCCGCGCACCTGGTCGTCCATGTCGGCCAGGAACCGCCGCGCCAGGTCCAGCGTGTCCGCGTCGTTCATCGCTTCTTGCCCTCCAGTGCGTGCAGGCGGCGCAGGTGGCGCCGGGCGAGTTCGTGCGCCAGGTACTCCATGCGCACCGCGTCGAAGGCGAAGGTCCGGTTCAGGTGCAGGTGCAGCGCCGACCCGAACACCGACCACCGGTCGCGGGTCCCGGTCGCGGGCGCCAGCGCGGCGGCCAGCGCGCCCAGGGCCTTGGCCACGTCCTCGTCGGGGCGGACCCCCTCCACGTGGGCGCGCAGGGCGGCCTCGTGCGCGCGGACGAACTTGCCGAGGCGGTTGCCCTCGCGGGTGGGGGCCACGTCCAGGCCGCCCTGGCACGCGCGCAGGAACTCCTCGCGTTCGTCGAAGGCGGCGAACAGCTCGGTGCACCAGTGGGTGACGTCGGCGACCGCCCGGTAGAGGCGGGCGGACTCGTCGGCCAGGTCCGGCAGCGCGGCGGCGACGCGGTCGCTGGACGCGGTGAACAGCCCCTCGGCCGCCCGCAGGCCCTCGGTGCCGCCGTAGCGCGCCACCTCGGGCACGTACTCGTCCAGGACGACCCTGCTGACCAGGCCCCCGGCGGCCAGCCGGGCTCCGAGGGCGTCCACGGCGGTCAGCACGCCCGGCCGCGCGGCGGGTCCGGCCGGGCGGACGCGTACCCGCACGTGGTAGCCGTCCCCGTCCTGGTAGCGGAGGAAGAACCACTGGTCGGCCTCCCCCGCGGCGCGCAGGTCCGAGGCCAGCCGGTGGGCGCGCGTCACCACCTGGTCGGCGGTGGCGTGCCCGCAGTACAGGCGCACGTAGATCCAGGCCCGGCCGTGGTCGCGGTCCAGGGCGGCCGTCCCCGCGCCGGGGCCGGGCGGCTCGCGCAGGACGGGTCCGGTGGGTACGACCACTTCCGCGACGTGGCCCCCGGCGGGGCCGCGCACGGCGGGCGCCTCGGCCTGGGGCATCTCCACGAAGGCGGTGTCGCGGTCGCCGGCGCGCGCCAGGGCGGCGCGCACCGAGGCGTCCTCGCGCAGGTCCACGGGGAGCACGTGGTCGTACTCGCCGGTGCCCACCCAGGTGCGCCCGCCCAGGCCGGGCAGGCGGTCGCGCAGTTCGGCGGCCGGGGAGGGCGCGGACAGGACCGCGGCGACCTCCCCGGGGCGCAGCAGCCAGCGCTCGGGGGTGACCACGACCCGGCCGCAGGTGACGCGCGGCAGGTGGGGCAGACGGGCCAGCGGACCCCACGACCAGCCCGCTCCCCCGGACGCGGCCAGGTGGCCCAGCACCGCGTAGACCGGGTCCAGGCCGTGGAAGTCCACGTTGTGGGCGGTGTTGAGCTCCACGAGGACGGGGCGGCCGGTGCGGGCGTCGCGCAGGCGGAAGCCGTCCGGGCGCAGTCGCAGGAGCAGGCGGTCCAGGTGCAGGGTGCCCGCGTGGGCGCCGGTCAGGGCGATGGTCTCGTCCAGCACGCGGGGGCGCACCAGGACGTTGCCGATGCGCCCGCCCGGGTGGTAGACGAGTTCGGCGTGGAGGGGCGCCCGTGCCGGATCCGCGGCGCGGTCCCGCTCGCGGGCGCGGTCGACCTGCTCCCGGATGCGGTCGGCGACGGCGGGGCGGTGGAGGCCGAACCGGGCCGCCAGGGCGTGGGGGGCGCGGCCCACCCCGCCGACGAGCATGCTGTGCGGTCCGTCGTGGGAGGCGGGGTCGGCGTCGCCGAGCAGGACGGCCAGCAGCGCGCGGGAGCCGTCGGTGTCGGCCTCGGGCAGGTGGGAGATGTCCACGGAGCCGCCGTCGAGGTGGCCGCCGTCGGCGGTCCAGCGCCCGAGCAGGTCGAGCAGTTCGGGGTTGACGGTGGGTTCGGCGGGGTGGGAACCGGTGCGCAGGCCCGCCTTGGCGGCGAGTTCGGAGGCGCCGCGCCGGGCGGGCCGGAGCACGCCCGACTCCAGGTCCAGCGCGCTCAGCAGCGGCACCTCGGCGTCCTCGAAGCGCTGGGCGAAGGCGGCGCGGAAGGCCGCCATGTCGAAGCCGGGCCCGCCGCCGGGTGAGGCGAGGGCGGCGAGGCGGCGCACGGCGGCGCGCAGGTCGGCGACGGTGCGCCGGTCCAGGTGTGCGGCGCGCATGGCGAGTTCGGGGTGCAGGTCGAAGCGTTCGGCGTAGGTGGCCGGGGCCAGGGCGGGCGCGTGGTCGGCGGCGCGGGCCCAGGCGGTGTCGAGCCGGTCGCGCAGCCCCGGTTCGAAGGGGTGCTCCCCGGCGGCGTCGGCCAGCAGGACGCGCACGGCGGCGGCACGCTCGCGGTCGCCGACGGCGTCCAGGAGGCGCACGGCCCGGTCGGCGGGCTCGTCGCCGGGGGCGATCAGGCCGTCGGAGGGCTGGAGCAGGCCCCTGTCCCGGAGCCCGCGCACGAAGGCGCGCAGGCGGTCGGGCTCCGCGCCGGGCAGCCGCTCGGCGAGCGCGTCGGCGAGGTCGGCGGCGCTCATCTCGGCGCCGCCGAGGACCTCCACGGCGGTGTCGATGGCCTCGGTGCGCCGGACGCTCACCACGGCCGCGGTGGCGTCGCCCGGCGCGGCGAAGCGCACGGCGGAGGGTCCGGTGCTGGCCAGGGGGTTGAGCCGCAGGGGAACGTCGTCGGGGTCGGCGGCGGCGAGGGCGTCGGCGACCGTCTCCTCCAGGGCGCGCACGTCCACGCGCACCCGCACGCGGTGCCGCTCGCGCCGGTCGACCTCCAGGTCGCGGCGGTCCCCGACGGACAGGGGCGCGGTTCCGGCGAACAGTCCGTAGGGGGTGGCGCGCCCGCCCATGCGCGCGAGGTAGCGCAGCAGGGTGGCGCGGGCGCGCTCCTCGGACGCGGACGCGGTGCGCAGGTGGGGGTCGGCGGCCAGGTCGACGGCCATGGCGGCGACGGGGTCGTGGACGTCGCCCGCGGCGACCATGCGGGCGGACTCCTCGACGCTGAGCAGCGGAACGCGGACCAGCCCGAAGTCTGTCCCGCTCACCGGGCACCGCTCCCCGTGGCGGCGGTTCCGGACCGAACGGTTCTGCCGGAGGGAGAGGTGCTTCCGGGGTGTGCGGTGTCTCCGACGGGTGCGGTGTTACCGGCGAGAGCGGTGCTTCCGGGGTGTGCGGTTGTCCCGGCGGAAACGGCTCCGGCGGGAACGGCGCCACCGGGAGAGGCCGCGGCTCCGACGGGGGAGGCGGCGCGTCGGCGCACGGCGGCGAAGACCTCCTCCACAGCGCGCAGGTGGTCCTCGGGGTCGCTGGACAGCTCGGTGACGACCGCCTCGTCGGCGCCGGTGATAGCCAGGACGCGGTGCACGGTGTCGGCGCACTGGTCAGCCGTGCCCGCGCAGTTGACCCGCACGCCCTGGCGCAGGCTGTCGGCGCGCGCCGTGGCGGCGTCGTCGTTGGCGACCAGGGCCAGGGCCACGGCCGTGCGCCCGCCGGGGTGCGCCGCGCGGTAGGCCCTGAGCGTGCTGACGCAGGCGTCCACGTCGGTGTTGAAGAACAGGGCGTGGCAGTAGTGGGTGCCGGTCCTGGCCGCGATCTCGGCGGAGCGGTTCCCGGCGCCGTGCGACCAGAGCTGGAACCCGGTGTCCACCGGGTCGACCCACTCCGCGCTCCCGCGCAGGAGGGCGACGGTCGTGTCGATGACGGCGCCGACGTCCTCGCCGCGCTCTCGCAGGTGGGCGAGGTCGTCGGCCGCTCCCCCGCTCACGTCGCCGCGGCCGAACCCGACGTCGAGGCGGTCGGGGCAGAAGTGCGCGGCGGCGGCGACGTCCTCGGCGGTCAGGTGGGGGTCGCGGATCCTGGACAGCGTGACGGCGGTGCCCACGCGCACGCGCCGGGTGTGGCTGCCCAGGACGGCGGCCAGCAGCAGCGGGTTGGTGCTGGGCACGCCGGAGGCGTGGTGCTCGGGCAGCCAGACGCGGCTGTAGCCCAGCCGCTCGGCGAGCAGGGCCGAGGCGAAGGCGGTGTCGCGCTTGTCCCGGACGGGACGGCCCTCGGTCAGGTCGAGGTACTCCAGCAGGCCCAGCGGCGGCGCGGCGTCCAGCGGCGTCGCCTCGCGGTCCTGCGCTGTGTCGTCGTGCATGGGGGCTGCCTCCTCGGCCGGGTCCGCGCCCGCGACACCGCGCTCGCGGAAGGGTACGGAAAACACCTGCGGGTGTGCCGCGGGGCGGCGGCCGCCGAGCGACCGCCGCCCCGGGTCTGGTCGTGCCGGGCCGCGGTGGATCAGGGACGGGGTTCCACCGTTACGGGCGGCCGGGTGCCGCCCACGGCCTCTGTGGGGACTACGGGTCCGCCCCCTAGCAGGAGACGGTGTTGGCGCTCGGGCAGGGGGTGCCCCAGCAGGTGGTGCCGAAGGTGATCGGGCCGGGGGCCTCGGCGCCGCTGTTCTCCACGGACTGGCCCGAGCCCGGGGTCTCGAAGGTCTCGGCGTCGACGTCGAGGTTGATCTCGGGGCGGTTGCTGGCGGAAACGGCCATGGGGAATGCCTTTCTCGGAGCACGGCGACCGTTTTGTCGGTAACGCCTGTTGTGAAATACACATTAGGCTTCGCCCGCGCCGCGGTCTTCATTCACGCGGACCATTTTCCCTTCCTCCTTCCGGTCGGACCCGCGCCCTTCCACGGGGAGGGATCCCGTCCTCGCGGGCGGGGGTCGTACAAAGGAGGGGCCCGTCCGAAGGAGGGCGGCGAATGCCCGCGGTCCGGGAAACGGGCCCGCTTTCACCTGCGTTTCCCCCTGGCCCACCCGACACGGGCGACCGCGGCGTGGCCACCCGTGACCAGGGCCGGTCCGCTCCGTGTCTCCGCCCTGGGGAGGAGAAGCCTCGACCTGAGTCGGAAGCCCCGGATAACAGCAAAAAGCCGGGAAAATACCCCGGAAAAGGGAAAAACCCCGGCCGCCGAGACGGCAGCCAGGGTAAGGGAGAAAAGCCCTAGAAAGCCGCGGCCTCCCGGGCCAGTCCGGTGATCCGCTCCCATTCGCCCGCCGCCACCAGGTCGGCCGGGGTCAGCCAGCTCCCGCCCACACAGCCCACGTTCGGCAGGGCGAGGTAGGCGGGGGCCGACGCGACGGTGATGCCGCCGGTCGGGCAGAACCGCACCTGGGGCAGGGGACCCGCCAGCGACTTCAGGAACGCCGCGCCGCCCGAGGCCTCGGCCGGGAAGAACTTCATCTCCGACACCCCCCGCTCCAGCAGCGCCAGGGCCTCGGAGACGGTGCCCACACCGGGCAGGAAGGGCAGGCCCGTGTCGGCCATGGCCGACGCCAGCCCGTCGGTGCACCCCGGGCTGACCAGGAAGCGCGCTCCCGCCCTGGCGGCCGCGGCCGCCTGGTCGGGGGTGACCACGGTGCCCGCGCCGACCACGGCCTCGGGCACCTCGGCGGCGATCCGCGCGATGGCCTCCAGCGCGGCCGGGGTCCGCAGGGTCACCTCGATGCCCGGCAGGCCGCCCGCCACCAGCGCGCGGGCCAGCGGTACGGCGGACTCGGCCTCCGAGACGACCACCACCGGCATCACCGGGGCCAGGTCGAGGATGTCGGCGCCCGAACGGGGGTTCGTCGTCATGTCGTGATCTCTCCAGGGTCGGTCGAAGGTCTGGGGTGGGCGCGCCGCGGCCGCGGGGGCGCGTGGGGCGGCTGTCCGCCGCACACGCCCCGGGGCCGGTCCCCCGGCGCGCCCGGGTCGGTGGCTCAGGATCCGAAGACCCCGGCGCCCTTCTCGGCGGGGCCGACCGCGCCGCGCAGGGCGGCGAAGAGCTCGCGGCCGGTGCCGGTGGCGGAGTCCGCGCTCGGACGGGCGGGCTCGCGGCCGGTCAGGTCGGCCAGCACCTCCAGTGTGCCCGTGGTGGCGTCCAGGCGGATGGGGTCGCCGTCGCGGACGTAGGCCAGCGCGCCGCCCGCCTCGGCCTCGGGGGACACGTGGATGGCGGCGGGCACCTTGCCCGAGGCGCCGGACATGCGGCCGTCGGTCACCAGCGCCACCTTCTGGCCCCGGTCCTGGAGCACCGCCAGCGGCGGCGTGAGCTTGTGCAGCTCGGGCATGCCGTTGGCGCGCGGCCCCTGGAAGCGGACCACCGCGACGAAGTCGCCGGTCAGCTCGCCGGCGGCGAACGCCTGTTGGAGCTCGGCCTGGTCGCCGAAGACGCGGGCGGGGGCCTCCACCACGTGCCGCTCCGGCGCGACCGCGGAGACCTTGATGACGGCGCGGCCCAGGTTGCCCGAGAGCATGCGCAGGCCGCCGTCGGGGGCGAAGGGGTCGTCCGCGCCGCGCAGGACGGAGGTGTCGCCGCTCTCCTTGGGGCCGTCGACCCAGGTCAGCTCGCCCCCGTCCAGGTTCGGCACCTGGCGGTAGCGGCCCAGGCCCTCGCCCATCAGGGTGCGCACGTCCTCGTGGAGCAGTCCGGCGTCCAGCAGGGAGCCGATCAGGTGGGCCATGCCGCCCGCCTCGTGGAACTGGTTCACGTCGGCGGCGCCGTTGGGGTACATGCGGGTGAGCAGCGGCACCACCTCGGACAGGTCGGCGAAGTCGTCCCAGGTCAGCTCGATACCGGCGGCGCGGGCGATGGCCACCAGGTGCAGGGTGTGGTTGCTGGAGCCCCCGGTGGCCAGCAGGGCGACCACGGCGTTGACGACGGCCCGCTCGTCGACCTGGCGGCCGACGGGGTTGTAGGAGTCGCCCAGGGCGGTGCGGGCGAGCACGCTGCGTCCGGCCTCGGCGGTCAGGGCCTCGCGCATCGGGGTGCCCGGCTGCTCGAAGCTGGCCCCGGCCAGGTGCAGGCCCATGACCTCCATGAGCATCTGGTTGGAGTTGGCGGTGCCGTAGAAGGTGCAGGTGCCGGGCGAGTGGTAGGCGGCGGACTCGGCCTGGAGCAGCTCGCGGCGGCCCACCTGGCCCTCGGCGAAGCGCTGGCGCACGCGGGCCTTGTCCTTGTTGGGCAGGCCAGAGGGCATGGGTCCGGCGGGCACGAACGCCACCGGCAGGTGGCCGAAGGACAGGGCGCCGATCAGCAGGCCGGGCACGATCTTGTCGCACACGCCGAGCATCAGCGCGCCGTCGAACATGTCGTGGGAGAGGGCCACGGCGGTGGCCATCGCGATGACGTCCCGGCTGAACAGGGACAGCTCCATGCCCGCGCGGCCCTGCGTGATGCCGTCGCACATGGCGGGCACGCCCCCGGCGAACTGGGCGACGCCTCCCGCCTCGGCCACGGCGGCCTTGATCACGGCCGGGTAGGACTCCAGCGGCTGGTGCGCGGAGAGCATGTCGTTGTAGGCGGAGACGATCGCCAGGTTGGGCGTGACGTCGCCGGACAGCTTGAGCTTGTCCGAGACGCCGCAGGCCGCGAACCCGTGGGCGAGGTTGGCGCAGCCCAGGGCGGAGCGGGCGGGGCCCTCGGCCGCCGCCTCGTCGATCCGCGCCAGGTAGGCGGACCGGGTGTCGGCGCTGCGCTCGGCGAGGCGCCGGGTGACGTCGGCGACGTTGTCGTTGATATGCGCGGTCATCGGGGTCGCTCCTCTTCGTACCACGTACGGCCTGTACGGCCGATGAGCCGGTGCGCGCCCGCGGGGCCGGCGCTTCCGGCTGGATAGGTCTCGGGGGTGGTGCTCAGGCCGCTCCAGGCCTCGATGACGGGGTCCACCCAGCGCCAGGCGGCCTCGACCTCGTCGCGGCGCATGAAGAGGGTGGAGTCACCGGCCAGGACGTCCGTCAGCAACCGCTCGTAGGCCTCGGGCGAGCGGGTGGCGAAGGTGTCGGCGAAGCTGAGTTCCAGGGGGGCGGGCCGCAGCCGCAGCGCTCCGGCGCCGGGCGTCTTGGCCAGCATGGTCAGGTGTATGCCCTCGTCCGGCTGGAGCCGGATGACGAGGCTGCCCGCTCCGGGCAGGTTGGTGCCGGGGAAGATCGTGTGCGGCACCTCGCGGAAGCGGATGACGATCTCGGAGCGGTCGTGCGACATGCGCTTGCCGGTGCGCAGGTAGAAGGGCACCCCAGCCCAGCGCCAGTTGGCGACCTCGGCACGCAGGGCCACGAAGGTCTCGGTGTCGCTGAGGGCGGGCCCGCCGGGCTCGTCGAGGTAGCCGAGCACATCCGACCCCCTGACGGAGCCGCGCCCGTACTGGCCGCGCACGGTGTCCTCGGCGACGCGGTCCCCGGTGAGGGGGCGCAGCGACTGGAGGACCTTGAGCTTCTCGTCGCGGACGGAGTCGCGGTCGTAGCTGGCCGGGGGCTCCATGGCGGTCAGGCACAGCAGCTGGAGCAGGTGGTTCTGGACCATGTCGCGCATGGCGCCGGAGGTGTCGTAGTAGCCCCGGCGCCCGCCGACGCCGACGGTCTCGGCGGCGGTGATCTGGACGTGGTCGATCCAGCGGGAGTTCCACAGGGGTTCGAGGAAGACGTTGGCGAACCGCAGCACCAGCAGGTTCTGCACCGTCTCCTTGCCCAGGTAGTGGTCGATGCGGTAGATCCGCGACTCGTCGAAGACCGACCCCACCGCGTCGTTGACGGCGCGGGAGGAGGCCAGGTCGCGGCCCAGGGGCTTCTCCATGACCACCCGGGAGTCGGGGGTGACGAGCCCGGCGTCGCTCAGGCCGCGGCAGATCGCGCCGGAGATCATCGGCGGGACGGCGAGGTAGAAGACGCGGTCGCGGTCGGGGGCGAGGGCGGCGGTGAGGGCGTCCCAGCCCGAGGGGTCGCCGCCGACGTCCACGGTGACGTGGGAGAGGCGTTCCAGGAACCGGTGGAGCACGTCGGGTTCGGCGACCTGGACGGCGTGGTGGCCGCGGACCGCGGAGGCGGCCTTGTCCCTGAGGTCGGCGTCGGTGAGGCCGTCGCGCGAGACGGCGACGACGCGGGTCCCCCCGTCCAGGTGGCCGTCGCGGTCCAGCAGGTACAGGGAGGGGAGGAGTTTGCGCATGGACAGGTCGCCGGTACCCCCGAAGACCACCAGGTCGGTGGCACGGGACGCGGACTGCTGCGGCATCTTCGGTCTGCTCCAGCGGAGAGGGAAGGGGATGGGGAGCGGGGGGCGGAGTGTGGCGCAGGCGGGGGGTGCGGGGAGGCGGCGCGGACGCGCGGGACGTCCGGCTCTTTGAGCCTAAGCCCGACTATGGTAAAAAACCAAGCACACTTGAGAACAATTATTTACATAACCTCCCAGCCTTGCAGTCGTAACCTCGTGGTTGAATGAGCTATGGCCAGAACCCCCGGACGCCTGTCCTCTGCTGCCACCAGCGGCCACATCCTGGACCTCATCCGCTCCGGAACCGCGACCAGCCGCTCCGAGATCGGCCGGGTCACGGGCCTGTCCCGTCCCTCCGTCGCCCTGCGGGTCACCGAGCTGATCGGCGGCGGGCTCGTCACCGAGGGCTCGGGCGCGGTCTCCAGCGGTGGGCGTCCGCCCACCCTGCTGGAGTTCAACGCCGCCAGCGGCCTCATCCTCACCAGCGCCCTGGGCATGGTCCGCAGCCAGGCCGCCGTGTGCGACCTCGACGGCGAGGTCCTGGTGCGGACGCCGGGCTCGCCCGCGATGGAACAGGGCCCCGACGCCACCCTGCCCTGGCTGCTGGACACCTGGTCGGAGCAGATCGCCTCGCTCGGCCGCGACCCCGGCGACGTGCGCGGCGTGGGCATCGGCCTGCCCGGCACCGTCGAGTTCCACGCGGGCCGCGCCGACGACCGCCCCTTCCTCGGCAAGTGGGCGGGCGTGGCGCTGGCCCCGCTGGTCGCCGAGCGCTTCCCGGTGCCGGTGATGGTCGACAACGACGTGAACGTGATGGCTCTCGGCGAGCACATCGCGGGCGGGCACGGGCATCCCGACGACATGGTGTTCGTGAAGGCCTCCACCGGGATCGGCGCGGGCCTGCTGTCCGGCGGACGGCTGCTGCGCGGTTCGCTGGGCGCCGCCGGGGAGATCGGGCACATCCCGGTGCGCGGCGCCGGGGGGCTCCCGTGCCGCTGCGGCAACACCGACTGCCTGGAGGCGGTCGCCGGGGGGCGGCGGCTGCTGGAGAGCGCCGCCGAGCAGGGGCGCGAGGCGGAGACGCTCAAGGACCTGGTGGCGCTGGCCTCGGGGGGCGACCCGGTGGCCGTCACCCTGGTCCGGGAGGCCGGGCGGAAACTGGGTGAGGCGCTCGCGGGGGCGGTGAACCTGCTCAACCCCGAGGTGATCGTGCTGGGCGGCGACCTGGCGGAGGCCTACGACCACCTGGTGGCGGGCGTGCGCGAGGTGGTGTTCCAGCAGTGCACCGCCCTGGCCACCCGGCAGCTGCGCGTCGTGGCCAGCTCCCTGTGGGACGACGCGGGCGTGCGCGGCTGCGCGGCCATGGTGACCGAGGAGATCCTGTCGCCGGAAGCGGTGAACAAGCTCCTGGCGGGCTGAGGGGTTCGCTGTGAGTTCGGAGGACCCGATGCCGACCTACGGGCTGGCCGGAAAGGTTACTGGCGTGACGCAAGGGTTCTGAACTGCGATGATCTTGTACTTATAGCGAGTTTGGGCCGTCGAGACTCGCTATAAGTACAAGATCACCGCGAAAGGAACCGCACCACTGCGCGAGGGCGCACCCTGACGAGACACCTGCCGGCGGACGCCCTAAGTACAAGAAGCGTCACGGCGGAGGGAACGGGGTCGGCCGCCCCTTCCTCGTCCACAGGCTGTGGACGGAGAAGTTACCTCTCCGCCTGACCGGGCATCCTCGCACGGGAGGGACTTCGGCCCCTTCCGACGACCGCTCCGACCCCCGACCGAGCCGTGCTCCCGCGCTCACCCGACCGACCTGCGACGACGCGTTCGTCGGCGCGCACGTGCCCCGCACCCGCACTTGACAACCGCCCTCGGTGTGACGAATAGTCACCGAGCACCGCCCCCGCCCCGCACACCTCCGTCACCCCCGTGGCCGCGCCCGTGCGGACCCCCGCCCGGAAAGGTCCCCGCCGTGCTCCTAGAGAACCCCCTCGTGCTGATCCTGTTGGGTGCCGGAATCAGCCTGGTCACCAGCGTCGTCGTCACCGCCGTCCAGGCCCGCCTGGTCAGGCGCGACGGCATCCGCACCTCCTCCCGCGCCTCCGCGCGCACCCTCACCAGCGCCTTCATCGCCGAACGCGACTCGGTCGACGGCGGCGAGAGCTTCCTCGCCGAGGCGGAGCTGACCGTCATGTCCATGACCGACCGCAAGACGCGGGAGCGGCTGCGCGACGTCATCCGCCTGCTGCGCGAGCGGTCCCTGCCGGAGGTCGAGGAGCTCAGCGGCGTCAGGGCCGAGCGCTCCCGCCAGTTGCTGTGCGACCACGCCCTGGAGGTGCTCGGCGCGCACCTGCGCTCCGAGAAGCTGCCCGAGGTGCCCGCGCCGGTCCGCAAGATGCTGTCCGTGGAGGAGGAGGCGCTGAGCATCCACTCCGGCGAGACGCCGCGTCCCGCTGAGCCCATCGCCAAGAGCGCGGTCACCCCGCGACCCCGGCACACCGGCGCCAAGCCCGCGGTCGCGGCCCCGGCCCGCAAGCCCGCCAAGAGCGCGGCCAAGACCCCCGCCAAGCCCGCGGCGAAGGGCGGGCGCCCCTCCTCCGCGACCGCGGAGGAGCCCGCCAAGGAGAGCGCCTTCTGGGACGACTGACCTGACCCCGTAGCCCCGCCGACCGCCCGCTGTTCCCGCTCCGAGGGACGCGGGCGGTCCGCGTTCGCCCCTCGGGGGGACCGGACAGAGGTGTTTCAAGCGGACACGCCGGGGAAAGTCAGGCGGACAGACTCCAGGAGACGACCACGGGGGCTGAGGAATTGTGTGGCGCAATTGCGGTCAGGCCCCCCGCTCAGGGACAACCCGCGCGCGCGGACGGAAAGAACTTGACCTAGGATCGCTGCCACGCACGCGTTTTCCGTGCCGTCGGCCGCACCCGCTTCCCGGTGCTGCCTGTGCCCCGTGGGCCGCCCCCGAATCCCCAGGAGGCCCCGGATCCGGTGACCGCCCGCCGCTGACGTTCCGCGCGCTCCCCGCCCTCCCCCGAACGCGGACGCGTGTCCCTCCGGCCCGGCGTCCGACCGTTGGCACGTCCCGCCGTCCGAACTCACCGAGATTGCACGATGCCCGCTGACGAGAAGCCCTCTGCCTCCGGCAGGGACCACACACCAGACGACAGCCCCGAGGACGGCTCGACGCCCCGCTCCGGGTCCGCGAACACCGGCGACGACGCGGCCGGTGGGGACACCGCCGCGTCCGAAACCGGAGCTGACGGGACCGACCGGGCCCACGAGCCGGGCGAGACCGAGGAGACGGAGGAGACCGGGAGGGATGAAGAGGCCGAGGAGCCCGGAAGTGCCGAAGAGGTCGAGGAGGCCGCCGAAACCGGTGTGACCTCTGACACCGGTGGCGCCCAGGAGGGTCAGGAAGCCCAGGAGACCCGCGAGCCTGCCGGTACCGATGAGGCAGAGCAGCCTGGCGGTACCGAGGAATCCGCCAAGGCCGGTGACGCGCAGGAGTCCACCGAAGCCCAAGAGGCCTCCGAGGCTGAAGAGCCTGGCGGTACCGAGGCGTCCGCCGAGACTGGTGACACGCAGGAGTCCACCGGCGCCCAAGAGGCCTCCGAGGCTGAAGAGCCTGCCGTTACCGAGGCGTCCGCCGAGGCCGGTGACACGCAGAAGCCCACCGGCACCCAAGAGGCCTCCGAGACTGAGGAGGCCACTGGGGGCGAAAAGAGTGCCAGGGCCGAGGAGGCTCCCGAGGCGCAGGCGGCTGGAGTTACCGCCGGAGACGAGGAGGGCAGCGGGACCCCCGAGTCCGCAGGAACCACCGAGGCCGATGCCTCGGCAGGGGGCGCTGCGACCGACGAGGCCGCTGCGACCGCCGAGGGCGCCGGGGTCAGCGGGACCGCTGCCTCAGCAGGAACCAACGGGACCACGGAGCCCGGAGGGACTGCCGGAGCCGACCCCACCGCCGCGCCCACGGGGGCTGGCGAGGCCGCGGAGCCCATCGAGGCCGCCCCGGGCGCGGGCACCGCGACCGCCGCCGCCCCTCCCGTCCGCACGAAGCGGCGCCGGACCGGCAGGATCCTGGTATGGGTCGCCGCGAGCCTGGTCCTCGTCCTGGCCGCCGGGGTCGGCACCGCCTACGGCTACTACCGCTCGCTGCGCTCGGACATGGTCCAGTACGACATCGACGGGCTGCTCAAGGAGGAGGACCGGCCCGAGAGGATCAACGACTCCGTCAACATCCTCTTCATGGGCACCGACGGCTACGAGGAGGGCACCACCGCCTACGCGTCCGAGTTCGAGGGCGAGCGCTCGGACTCGATCATGCTGGCGCACATCTCGCCCGAGAGCCGGGTGTCGGTGATCAGCTTCCCCCGCGACTCCCTGGTGGCCCTGCCCGAGTGCGACCCCTACGGCGACACCGAGGGCACGTCCGGCTACTTCGGCATGATCAACGCCGCGATGTACCACGGCGGCCCGCCCTGCGTGGTGCGCACCATCGAGTCGCTCAGCGACGTCCGCATCGACCACTTCGTGCACCTCAGCTTCATGAGCTTCCGTGACGTGGTGAACGCCATCGGCGGCGTGGACATGTGCATCCCCGAGCCGATGGAGGACAGCCGCTCCAAGCTCGACCTCGACGCGGGCCAGCAGACGCTCGACGGCGACGAGGCCCTGTCGTTCGTCCGGGCCCGCTACGAGATCGGCGACGGCGGCGACATCGGCCGCATCGACCGCCAGCAGATGTTCCTCGCGGCCCTGGCCGACCAGGTGACCAGCAACGACGTGATCAGCAACCCGGTCAGGCTCAACGCCGTCCTGCGCGCGGTGGCCGAGCACAGCGCCACCGACAGCGCCCTGACGCTCGACCGGATGCTGTCGATCGCCGTGACCCTGGCGAACGTGGAGCTGACCGACATCGAGTTCCACACCGTACCCTGGTACCAGGCGCCCTCCAACCCCAACCGGGTCCTGTGGTACGAGGACCAGGCCGAGGAGCTGTTCACCGCCGTGCGCGAGGACCGGCCCCTGCCCCTCACGATGGCCGACGAGGCCGCCGCTCCCCAGGACCCGCCCGGCGCCTCGCCCTCGCCGGTGGACGAGGACGTCGCGGACGCCTCCCCTGAGGACGACCCGGCCCGTCCGGGCGTGGGGCGCGACGCCACCTCCAACCCGTGCTCCGACGGGCTGGGCTACGGCACCGGGGACGAGATGGAGTAGGACTCTCCACGGAGGCCCCGGAAACCCCTGAAGCCTTCCGGGGTCCCCGGGGCCTTCCGGGGTTCTCCGCGGCTTTCCGCGTCCTCCCGAACGCCGAGGGGCCCCGGGGCCGGTACGACCTTTTCCGTACCGGCCCCGGGGCCCCTTCCGTGTTCCCGAGGACTCCGGGCACGAAGGACCGCGGTTCCGGTCCCCCCGGTCCGGAACCGCGGTCGGGCCTCGGGCGGCGGAGACTCCTCCCCCCGCCGGTACGCGCCTGGAACCCCCACAGTTCCGTTCGGCGCCCCTCAGCGGAGGTGGTCCCGCTCACCGCCCGAGGCTCCNNNGAGGTCAGGCGATGCTGTCGGGCAGCAGGTTCAGCTGGCTGGTGTCCACCTCGGGCTGGCCCAGGTCGGGCATGCCGTCCACGCCCACCAGGTCGTTGCCCACGAAGTCGCCGGAGGGGTCGAGTTCCGTCGTGCGGACGGCGTCGACGGCGAGGCCGGTGACGTCCGAGACCTCGGGAGCGGCGGCCATGGGCAGGGTGCCCTCGGGCAGGGGCAGCAGGTCGGCCGGGGCGTCGGCGACGGTCTCGGGCAGCGAGGAGGTGCTCGCGGACATCGGCAGCGTCACGTCGTCGGACAGCACCAGCTCGGAGACCAGGTCGGCGGTGCCGCCGGTCAGGTCGGTGTTCTGGCCGTTGACGGGGCCGGTGGGGGTGTCAGCGGCGGCCAGGGGCAGGGTGTCCCCGGACGCGGGCAGGGTGGCGTCGAGGCCGTTCAGGTCGCCGCCGACCTCGTGCGTGCCCCGCTCGACCGACGAGCCCAGCTGGTTGACGCCGTTGCCGACCGTCTCCCTGGTGTCCTGGAGGGACAGGGACGACTCCGGCTGCGACAGCGGCAGCGTGCTGCCGCCCGCGCCACCACCCGCGCCGCCGAGGAGACCGCCCAGGATGTCCGAACCGCCCAGACCGGAGGAACCA